>NZ_JBPYDE010000005.1:0-267214 GCF_051847555.1 Psychrobacter sp. 1Y4
CTAAGTTTTAGCAAGATATTAAACAACATGGAGCTTGGTCACAATGTCATGCACGGTCAGTATGATTGGATGCAGCATCCGCATCTGAACAGTCAAAAGTTCGATTGGGACATTGTCTGTCCTGCGCCGCTTTGGCAGCACTCGCACAATTACTTACACCATACCTTTACCAACATCGTTGGTCGTGACCACGATGTGGGGTATCATCTGATTCGAGTGACCGATGAGCAGCCTTGGACGCCAAGCGATAGTAATAATTTATTGATCACCATGATACTGGCATTAGGGTTTGAATGGGCAGTGGCCTTTCACGATATTCAGATCAGTGTTGATGAATATGCACATGACGCGCACTTGGTAGATGTCATGACACCCAAGTCACAAGCGCTATTTGACAAGATAAAGCGACAAATAGGCAAAGATTATCTGGTTCTGCCTATGTTTAGTGGGCTGGTATTTGGCGCGCGTAGTGCTATGACGACAGCCAGTGGCAACGTGACTGCCAATATCGTACGTAATGTTTGGACTTGGGCGGTGATATTTTGTGGTCATTTTACCGAGCAGGCACATATCTATACGCATTTAGATGACAATGAGAGTCGCGGCGACTGGTATACCAGACAGATATTAGGATCAAGCAACATCACAGGTCGCAAGTGGTTCCATATTTTGACCGGTCATTTGTCGCATCAAATTGAACATCATATTTATCCTGATATGCCAGCCAACCATTACACACGCGTGGCCCCGCAAGTACAAGAGATATGCAAAAAGTATGGCCTACCTTACAATACAGGCAGCTTTGGTGCGCAGCTTACCCAAGTCATTAAACGTATTTATCACTTTAGTAAACCAAGTAATGATAAGCGAGATTCATACTTGCAAACGCAAATGGTTATGGATAAAAATAATGAGACAAGCCAAGCAAAGACGTCCTTAACTGTTACGCAAGGTCTGAGTAAATACTTGCCACCCGTCGTGCGTCATGCTTTATTTTATTATAAATAATCTTTATTCTATGTTGAATCACATCAATAAAATATACCCAATAACTGGAGATTTATATGAGTAATCAACAACCGTTAGATATCACGCATAATGAAGATCGCAATCGCTTTGAGACTACGATAGAAGGTCAAACTGGCTATATTAGTTATCAAGAACGTGGTGATGCTTTGGTTTATGACCATACGATTGTACCGCCAGCGCTTGGTGGGCGCGGAGTGGGTTCAAAATTAGTCAAACATGCTCTAGACTATGCACGTGATCATGACAAAAAAGTCGTGCCACAATGCTCGTTTGTATCCTCTTATATTAGCAAGCATCCAGAATACAAAGACTTGGTGTAGTAGCTGTATGATACAGTATCAATATGACAGCCTAAAATACCTGTCATAGTATGTCTAAGTATTTAAATGGGCCGCCTTAATCTTACCTAACAGAACCGACTAACCCATTGCCTACCTATCTATTTAAGCTATCTAACTATATATTTATCCATGGATATATGGCAGGATGTAAAGGATAGGTGGGTTTTTTGTTCTCTATTAAGTAGCAATACGTAATACGCTTGAATATAAGTATCAAATAGTAATAGTTAAAACAAAATACCAGTTTTACCAATAAAAAAGGTGCGATTATTGATAGCATTTTAATCAATGACGACAACACTCTTATTAACCACGACATAATAATAAAGGATATCGGTATGAGTAGTTTATCCGACAAACAAGTTGATATGCAGCTAGAAGACCTTACTGGTTGGCAGCGTGATGGGAACAGTATAGTAAAAACTTACCATTTTAGTAACTTCGTCGAAGCCATGAGTTTTATGAATCAAGCAGCATTCTATGCTGAAGCACTTGAGCATCATCCTGAATGGAAAAATATTTATAACATCGTCGAGGTACGTTTGACGACTAATGATACGGGCGGTATTACCAGCCATGATATTCGCTTAGCAAAACGTATGGAACATATTATTCAACCTAAACGTCTATAAGATTGTATTGCTCAATATTTTTAATTAATACCGACTTAGTGAAAACACAAATAAAAACGTCCTCACTTGAGGACGTTTTTTTATGCTAAATAAGCAGCATTTATCAATTATGAATATGTTGTGCTGTTTACATTTTACGGCTAACAAACGCCACGATAAACAAGATAACTGCTACTGCTAAGAAAATATAGGCCAAATTAGCAGATAGTCCAGCAACGCCGCCAAACCCTAACAAACTTGCTAATAGCGCAATAACAGCAAATATAATCGCCCAACGAAACATAATCTTTCTCCTTAAACAAAAAACATCCAGAATATAAATAGAGCAAACCAACGCATATTAGTAATATGATCGGTTATCAACCTACAGACGATAAGTCCTATAAACAATCAATACTGCCAGGTTCGCTAAATTCGATTACTCTTAATGCTTATTGTTGTTAATATTATTTCTTATAAGTTGTAGTAGTAGATTAACAACCTTTTAGAGCAGATAAACGTTCAGTTTGGTAATGATCACGATATGTTATGTAACTTATGTATGCTCATTGCCCTGTTTTGGACAAAGTTGGGTTATTGGTCGTTTATCAAACCGATATATAACTGGTATGGTTCTAAGTTGACTTTGAACTCATAACGCTATCAAACGTTTATATGACGTAAAAATCTAAGCATTACTCTGCTCTCATTTATCTAAAAAATAGTAAGGAAAAAATATGAATAATGATATGGATACTCAACAACGCACATATGCTGTCGTTTTATACGGTGCAACGAGTTTTGTCGGTCAAATTACTGCGCATTATTTAGCGCAATTTTTGGCAGATACCAGCAAGCAAAGTGATGCAGATTCACAATCCGTCACTTGGGCAATCGCTGGTCGCGACCAAGAAAAATTAGAAAAACTGCAATCTGAGCTTAGCTCAGTGCAGCAGAATGGAGATACTAAAGCGAAGATCGATATCATCGTCGCTAATAGTAATGATGATGCCAGTCTGGATAAGATGACCGAACAAACACAAGTTATTATCTCAACGGTTGGTCCCTACCTCAAATATGGCGAACCTTTGATTAAATCGTGTACCAAAAATGGTACCGACTATGTCGACCTTACAGGCGAAGCCATTTTTATTAAAGATATGATGGACAAATATCAAGACGCTGCGAAGCAAAGCGGCGCACGTATTGTTAATTCGTGCGGATTTGACTCTATCCCCTCAGACCTAGGTGTCTACTACACCCAGCAAAAAGCTGAGAAGCAGTTTAATGAAGCCTGTACGGTCATCAATATGAGAGTAAAAGCGGCAAAAGGTGGCTTGTCGGGCGGTACAGTTGCTTCTATGGCCACTATATTTGAAGAAGTCGGTCAAGATAAAGGGCGCCGTAAGCAAGTTGCTAACCCCTACTTACTCAACGACGATAAAGACGCGCCTAGCGTGCGTCAAGAGAATGTCAGCCGACCTGAGTATGATGAGCAACAGGAACGTTGGTTGGCGCCTTTTGTGATGGCAAGCATTAATACGCGCATCGTTCATCGTAGTAATCAGCTCTTAGGCTACGAATATGGCCGTGATTTTAAATATGACGAAGCGATGTGGATGAAGGATGGGGTGAAAGGCAAACTAATGAGCTACGGTATGAGCGTTGGATTGTTGGGGTTTGCTACGGCAATGGTGTTTAAACCGAGTCGCGAGCTGCTCTCAAAACATATCTTACCAAAGTCAGGCTCTGGACCTTCTAAGTCTGAACAAGAAAACGGCTACTTTGATATTCGTTTTTTTGGTGAGACTGCCAACAAGGATAGTATCAATACTAAGGTCACAGGCAATAAAGACCCAGGCTATGGCAGCACCTCACGTATGCTTGCTCAATCAGCCTTATGTCTTGCTCAAGATATCGCTAAAGAGGATGTGTCAGGTGGTTTTTGGACACCCGCTTCTGCGATGGGTGATAAGCTATTAACGCGCTTAGAGACTCACGCTGGTCTTAGCTTTGAAGTCGTTGACCAATAATAACCGTAAAATATATCATGAATGATAGCCGCACTTTAATTATAGAGTGCGGCTTTTTTGTTGCTTTGAGCTTTACTATTTAGACTTCTAAACGACTGGATAAATTAACAGAGTGATAGTCGAGTCAAGATAAAAGAGGTAGCACATGACTAAACTAATATTTAGTAAATGTGTTAAATAAGTATTAAAGTCAGCAATGTTAACGAACGATAATTGTGTATTTCTTACGTAAGTATTATCACCAATTCATGGTTATGTGCCACATAACGACACATTTCGTTAATGCAATGAAACAGCGACCATCATTTATATCACGTACCCTTAATAAAGTTATCAACCTGTGAAGATTGTGTCTATAAAATTGATTAGATAAGGCTTCAATAACCAGTTCAAATAGCTAAAAAACGATAAGTTAAGAGCAAGAAAATAACGCTCAAATAACTGTTCTTTAAACTGAAATCGTAAAATAACGGTTGAATAACAACGACAACCAACAGTCATTGAGAGGAATCTATTATGAAATTGAATATATTAACGACAGCCATGTTAGCGTCAGGCCTAGCTATGTTTGCGCATTCTGCCAATGCAGCTATGGTTACTGATGAACATGGTAACGTAGGCTACGACAGCTATGAAGAATGTGTCACCGCGGTAAAAGACGGCTCTGCTACATTCTACACCCCTTATACCTATCAAAAGCCAAAACGCCGCGCTGGTGAAGCTTCTGTCAAAACAATGCGTTTGTCCGAAGTTATGATTCCTCAAAATGTGGTTAGCGGCAATAATTTGCAAACGTCAGATTATGCAGCTGGTGCTTGTGATTTGGGTGTCGGTCAATCGGATGATCGTTATGGTGTTTCGGGTGCATTGGTCGGTAAATACGTGCCTATCGCCCCTGATATGCCAGTTAATGTCTACATGAATAAAAGTGGTGACCCTATACGTTTGAGCATGCAACAGTGCGACAATCATTTTAGTGATAAGTTTCCAACTCCTGTAGTAAGCGAAGTGACATCTCTTGAAGCGCAAGTGGCTGTGGCAGAAGCGCGTACTGTAGAGCCAGTCGTCGTTGCAACTAAGCGCGTTATTCGTCCTACTAAATATAGTGTGAAAGAGGTCATCTATGCTCCAGAAGACCAGATTAAACGTATCAAAACGGCGGAAGGTACAGCAGTAGCCATCGAAGATGGTACTGAGCGTGCTACGATTGTTGGTCAAGAAGCTGACGAGCAAATCGTTGATGAAATCGAAATCAATCAGACTTTTCCAGTTACTCGTGTACCTAACAATGATACATCATCACGTGTTGTGGACCCAGATACTGCCGAATAGCTCATTGTAGAATGTATAGTTGGCTTACCATCAAAGGATAACGTGTCATATTTTATTGATATTAAATCCTAAATTATCGGTCAAAATTTATACATATTTACAGACACAGCACTTGCATATCGTCACACGAATACATCAATCTGTTAGACCTTTAATGAGTTTACTACTGAAGTACCAGCATGAGAGCTGGTACTTTGCGTGTTGAGATTATAGCTATTTTATAAATCTTTTACTTATATGTGTCATGACAACCTATAACCCAGTTGTCATGATTTTGTTCTATCTACAGTTGACGTTTTAAATATATTAAACAGTTATATTTAAGACGTTAAGTAGATGGATAACTAAAGGAATAACGATCAAGCTTAAACATATTTTTAAGCTGATTAATAAAACTTGTGACTCAAGGAATTAACTGATGCAAAATCGTACTTTATCATTAATCATCGGCGCAGCTTTAGTAATGCCAAGTATTGCCATGGCTGCTCCTATGGATCAGGGCAATATTACACCAGCAGATATGCGCGATACTCCTGCACCTAATACTTTACAAGCTGAGATTGAAGGCCCAGATGGTGAGTTATTGGCCACTCAACCGGGTGAAGTAGAAAGTGATGTAAATATTGCTGAAACGAACCCTGATGAGATGAACGACCCAAACATGATGGGTAACCCTGATGAGATGAATGACCCAAACATGATGGGCAATCCTGATGAGATGAACGATCCAGACATGATGGGCAATCCTGATGAGATGAACGATTCAAACATGATGGGCAACCCTGATGAGATGACCAATCTCGACTCTGAGCAAGCTGCCCCGCAAGCCCTAAACCAACAACATAGCAATAATGAATATCAGCCATTGATTGCAGGTGAAGTGCTTAACGATGACCCTAACAGCGCAAACGCAACAGTTACGCTGCAAGAGAAAACTAAAGATAACCGTGGTGAATTACTAGCAACTCAGCCTGCTGAAGTTGAATTTAGCGAAAATCGCCGTGTTATGCCACGTTAATGTTGTTTAACTAACGATAATTCAGCGATGGCTTGTTAAAGATATATCACTACTGGAAACATATGTTGTGTGCATAAAAAAGGCAGCCGTTAGGCTGCCTTTTTATGTCTCTTTATCAATTACTTGCTATTATTTCTTAGTTTTTGTTACACCCGCTTCTTGTAGCAGTGCACCAAGTGTACCCATTTTGCTAGGCGCTTCAGCTTTATCAGCTCTAGGCGCTTTACTGCGGTTATTAGCGCTGTCTTTGTCTTGACGGTTGCCACGTGGTTTTGATGGGCGTTTATCGGCGGCTGGGCGGTTGCTACGTGGGCGGCTGGCTTTGTCATCATTACCAGTGCTTGAAGTAGGCTTTGCTACTGAACGCGCTGGCTTTTCAGACTCAGGCTTCATACTAAAACCAATGCGGCCACGTTTTTCATCAATAGAAATGACGCGCACCGAAACGATGTCACCTGGTTTAACGCGGTTCATCGGATCTGCAACGAAGTCATTGGCCATCTGTGAGATATGTACTAAGCCGTCTTGATGTACGCCAACATCAACGAAACAACCAAAAGCGGTCACGTTGGTCACGACGCCTTCAAGCTGCATGCCTTCTTCTAAGTCCTTAATGCTATTGACGTCTTCACGGAAACTAGCAGTTTTGAACTCAGGACGTGGATCGCGTGCTGGTTTTGCCAGCTCTTCAATAATCGCTTTTACACTGATATTGTCATCATTTGCCGCGAGCGCATTGGTATCGATAGTATTTAGCACACCATCATTACCGAGCACCTCTGATAATACCTTGTCTGTTTGCGCCAATAAGCTGTCGACCAGCTCATAGCTTTCTGGATGCACGCCAGTGGCGTCAAGTGGATTGCTACCGTCATGGATACGTAAGAAGCCTGCTGCCTGCTCAAAGGTCTTAGCACCTAAGCGCGGTACGTTTTTGAGCGCCTCACGGCTATCAAATGCGCCATGCTCTTTACGATAAGTGACGATTTGCTGCGCGACATTGCGGTTCAGACCAGCGATATGAGCCAAGATGGCAGGGCTCGCCGTATTTACATCAACACCAACCGCGTTCACGCTGTCTTGGGTAACTTTATCAAGGCTATCAGCTAACTGGCTTTGGTTCACATCATGCTGATATTGACCAACACCAATCGCTTTTGGGTCAACCTTGACCAGCTCTGAGAGTGGATCTTGCAAGCGGCGAGCGATAGATACCGCGCCGCGTACAGAGACATCTAGGTTGGCAAGCTCATCACTAGCAAGCTCACTGGCAGAATAGACAGATGCGCCAGACTCATTAACGATAACAGCTTTGGCTTTTAGAGCATCATTCGCAGCCAATATCTCTTTAACCATCGCATCTGTTTCGCGGCTAGCAGTACCATTGCCAATAGCCACTAGATCAACGTTATAAGTACTTAATAACTCATCAATGACTTTTTTGGCTTCATCCATCTTATTGTCAGGAGCAAATGGATAGACAGTCGCCACCACAGGCTTGTCTTCGCTATCTAGCATGACGTGGCCTTGGGCATCGACAATCGCCATTTTGACGCCATGACGAATACCAGGATCGACACCTAAAATAACTTTACGACCAGCAGGTGCTGACATGAGTAGATGCTGTAAATTATTAGCAAATACATCAATCGCATCCGCCTCAGCAGTCAGACGCTTTTCAGTCAATAAGCGATGTTCGATATGCGGACGCCATTTATCTTTCCATAAGCTGCTAGCAGCTTCTGCTAAAAACTCACGGCGCTCAGCTGGCGCTTTAGAATCGACATCGAAATGACTAATGATTTTTTCGATAAAAGGGGCATCTTCGCCTTCGATTTTGAGACCTAAGACGTTTTCTTGGCGACCGCGTAGCATCGCTAATAGACGATGGTTGGGCAGACGCGCAAGGCTTTCGCTATGCTCAAAGTAATCTTTGAACTTCTCGCCTACTTCACGCTTCTCGTCACTGGCCACGTTCGATACGATACTAGCCGTTTTAGCAAAACCATTACGCAGACCATCAAGCAAATCCAATGCCTGTGTCCACTCATCGACGATGATAGCTTGGACACCAGCCAGTTGCTTTTCAAGATCACTGAAGTCAACTTCAATCTCATTGCCGCTATCGTCAGAGATACTAGATGGCGCTTGATAGTCAGCCAGTGCATCTGTTGGCGTGATCCCTTGCGTCAAGACCGCTTGCGCAGCAACATCGAGACCAGCGGCGCGTGCTTTGGCAGCCGGTGAACGGCGACGCGGACGGTATGGCAGGTAGATGTCTTCAAGCTCAAGCTTAGACGTCGCATTATCAATACGGGTCTGCAACTCGTCTGTCAAATTGCCTTGTGTGCTGAGAAGCTCAGTAATTTTGAGGCGACGTGTTGCCATATCGCGCTCATAATTGAGCGATTTTTCTAAAGCACGTAGCTGCGCATCGTCAAGATTTTGCGTCTTTTCTTTGCGATAACGTGCAATAAACGGGACAGTGGCCCCTTCATCGTAGAGTTTGACAAACGCATTGACTTGAGCAGTCTTAATGCCAAGCGCGCGAGCAAGTTTGTCGTGAATATTCGCGTGTGTGGTTGCATCTAGGCCCTGTGTATTTGTCGAGGGTTGAGACGCCGTTAAGGTATCAGTGCTACTCATATCCGTATCAATCGTTGAGAAATGTAGTTTGGCATTATAGCAAAAGCTGCATGAATAAAAATCCTTTTTATATCTTCATTACTTATCATAGTCTTTATCGCTCAAATAATAGTCTTTATGGTTTAAGTTTTCATATAAACTAGCGTTAATCGCTACGTTAAACAAACGCATACAGCATTTATGTCTATGGATGATGCAATTGCCTGTCCAATCTTATACACTAAAGCTATAAGATTAAAAATATCAATCTTCCTCAAACCCTTCAATAAAGGTATGAATGGTCAGATTTGCTCTAAAAACGGTTTTTGTTACTATTACTTTTTTAGAATTTTTGACCGTAGCATTTTTGATTTTGTGTTATAAGTATTTAGTGGGATGGATACCACATAAATTGACTGTTAAATAGATTGATATGAACTCATAACAACCACTACCCTCAAGATGGTACTAGTATCTAATGTGTCGATTATCAATAACAATCATAATTTTTGACAATATAGTGGCTCTTGGCAATGACAATCTTTGGTAACAACAGTTTTTGGTAACAACACTATTCATTAAAGGATATCTGCATGACTGATAATAAAAGCACCGATAGCATGACCCAACGTATTTTAGTCGTCGATGATGATGCACGCCTACGTTCTTTATTACAGCGTTTTCTAGAAGATGATGGCTTTGTAGTACGGACGGCTCACGATGCCAGTCAAATGGACAAACTAATGCAGCGTGAATTGTTTTCTTTAGTAGTATTGGATTTGATGCTACCAGGAGAAGACGGTATCAGTATTTGTAGACGTCTACGTGATGACAACGGTGATATTCCAATCATCATGCTGACCGCCAAAGGTGGCGATGCGGATCGTATTGCCGGTTTGGAGGCAGGCGCTGATGATTACTTGCCAAAGCCCTTTAACCCAAAAGAGCTATTAGCACGTATCAAAGCGGTATTGCGTCGTCAAAACCGCGAGCTGCCAGGTGCACCAAGCTATCAGCTAGAAGTGGTTGAGTTTGGACCATGGACGCTTGATTTATCGACGCGTACACTTAAACGTGACGGCAACGTCGTGACATTGACGACAGGAGAGTTTTCTGTCTTAAAGGCCCTCGTACAGCATCCGCGCGAACCATTGACGCGTGATAAGCTTATGAATCTTGCACGTGGCCGTGAATGGGGCGCGATGGAGCGCTCAATCGATGTTCAAGTATCGCGCTTGCGCCGCCTAATAGAAGACAACCCATCACAGGCCCGTTATATTCAAACAGTTTGGGGTGTGGGCTATGTCTTTGTTCCTGATGAGTCAGAGTCGGATGCTGAAGCTGAAAACGGATAAAAGCTAAGCGCTTAGGAACTATGATGACAGACGATAACTCTTTTCCTCATAAATCTGGCGTTCGTACAGACCACCATTCAGCTACTCTAGATAAGCATAAAAGTGCTCATCGTGATAATGAAGATTCAGAGTCGAGTCATTCTTCATCAGAACACAGTCTGACTGCTGTACTTGAGCAATTAGACCCTGATAAAGATGCGGGCAAGGTAGATATCGGCGATATCATGGATACGCTTAACTCTAAAGGCTTTGGATCTTTAATATTTGCCCCCGCTCTCATTGCTATCATGCCAACAGGCGGCATCCCTGGGGTGCCGACAGTTTGCGGTGTTATAATTATTTTGATTAGTATTCAGATGCTCTTTGGTAAAGAGAGACCTTGGTTACCACAATTTGTTGATAATATCTCTTTTGATGAGGACAAACTGCACAAAGGTGTGAACATTGCATCAAAAGCCACAAGGTGGATCGACAAAGTCGTTAAACCCAGACTTAAGTCGCTAACCTCTAATAAGGCAAAAAAGGTAGCGGCAGCCCTTTGTATTTTTGCTGCCCTTGCTATGATTCCTCTTGAGCTCATACCTTTCGCGGTTATGATACCTGCGGCTTCTGTCATTTTATTTGCCATCGCTTTGATTACAGAAGATGGGTATGTGTTTTTAGCTGGCTTACTGTTGAATCTGGCCACTATTTATTTTTTAATTACTCAAGTACTTTTATAAAAAAACCAACCGCATCGGGTTGGTTTTTTATGATAAACATAACATAAGATTATTAGCGCAGTTGACTGTCTTTACTACCACGGCGATTAAATAGCTCTGCCGCTTTGGCATCTTGTTCAAGCTCCGTCTGACAGCCGACACAATGCTGAACACCAGGTACAGCTATACGCCGCGCTTGTGGAATTGGGCTACCACACTCATCACAAAACTCAGCGCTATCGCCTGTAGGTATAGCACTTCTGACACGATCTAATGCATCATTCACAGTTGCATCCATCTGTTCGTGCTCAGCACCATCTCTTGACCAGCCACCTGCCATAACTTATCCTTTCTTATTTAATAAAAGTCTTTAAGAACAAATAGATGGGGCTAAACAGCCTTGTTTTCAATACTGAAGAAAATAAAGCCAGTTATTATGCGTTTCAATCTTTTGGTTGTAATGCCACAACTTGACCGCGTACACCAATGCTGTCATCGCTCATCAGACAGACATAACCTGCCATGATATCCTCAGGTGTTTTAAGACTCATCGGGCTTTCACCCGGAAAAGCATGCGCGCGCATATTGGTACGCGTACCACCTGGATTGATACAGTTAAAGCGTAAACGAGTCGTGTTTTGCGTTTCTTGAGTGAAGATATCACTCATGCCTTCTACGGCTTGTTTTGAGAGCGCATATGCACCCCAAAATGCGCGTGGATATGTACCGACAGTACTGGAGGTAAAGACAATAGATCCATTAGCAGCGTCTTTAAGTAACGGTAATAGTGCTTGAGTGAGCATAAAGGTGGCGGTAAAGTTGACCTGCATCACCTTGGCAAAGGTATCGACATCGTACATCTCAAGCGGTGTCAGCTCGCCTAATATCCCTGCATTATGTAGTATGCCATCAAGTTGACCGATTTCTTTGACGATCAAACCTTCTAATTGCTGCATTTCAGAATAAGTGGCTTTCTCTAAATCCATCGGTAGCATTGCAGGTTGTTTACCGCCCAAGCTCTCGATCTCATCATAGACAGTTTCAAGCTTACTGGTAGTACGACCAAGTAATAGTACCGTTGCGCCATAGCGCGCATAGGTCAAAGCAGCGATACGTCCGATACCATCCCCTGCCCCTGTCACTAAGATGGTTTTACCATTTAGACAATTATCCTGCGGCTCAAAAGTACGAATATCATCATGGCTTAGAGGTTGATTCACATTGTCGCTCATAGGTTCGTCCACTACTTATCTATTTATAATAAAGTTTATGTTTGGAATATCTCAGACTGGTTGGATATCACTGACCAGAAATATCCAAACCAATACGCTTAAATTATATATATTCAAACTTGCTGGGGGATAATAACAATTTGCTCAATTGCTTGGGCGTATCGATAATATGGTCTGCGCCCCAGCTTTTTAAGTTGTTTTGATCTTCAGGAGGGATATACCCATAAGCGGCCAAAATCGTCGACATACCAGCAGCCCTACCAGCGTCTATGTCACGTATATGATCGCCTACATAAACCACGCAACCAGCAGCGCCACGGGGTATTCCAAGCTTTTCTAGGGCCATATACATCGGCTCTGGATCCGGCTTACTGCGTGAGACGTCATCGGGACATACCAAAACAGCACAGCGCTCATCCAATTGCATTACTTTGAGCAGTTGCTCTGATAAGTAACGCGGTTTATTAGTTACAATACCCCAAGGCACGCCTTTTTCTTCAAGCGCTACTAGTACCGTTTCCAACTCATCGAACACGCAGCTATCGACACAAATATCTGTCTCATAATCATCCAAAAACTGCTGACGAAAAGCCAGTAAGGCGTCTTCGCTCATCTCGATTTGATCATTATAACGTAGCATCAGCTGCACCATGGCCGATGCACCAGCAGAAACTTGCTCACGAATCTGGGCCTCAGGCGGGGCTTGCCAATTGTTTTGGGCACTCATCTTACCAATAATACGTACAAAATCTGCTGCAGTATCAATGAGCGTACCGTCTAAATCAAATAAAACAGCTTTTACAAATTGAGTCATATCGTCTGCTCTTATTAAAATTTATCTTCAATCAGTGGCTTTTGAACAGCCAACATATAATTAACATCGACATTTTGTGCCAACCAATAGCGTTTGGTTAATGGATTGTAATGTAACCCGATGATATCTTGACGACGAAAGCCTGAGTTTAATGCCATTTTATCAAGCTCAGCTGGGGTAATAAATTTTGCATAGTCATGGGTGCCACGATCTAGCAGGCGCAATACATACTCTGCTCCAATGATCGCAAACAAGTAAGATTTTGGATTGCGATTGAGGGTAGAGAGCACACAGACACCGCCTGGGGCCAGCAGATCATAACATGCTTGTACAATTGCACTAGGATCTGGTACATGCTCGAGCATCTCCATGCAGGTCACGACATCGAACTGACCTGCATGAGTGGCTGCTAAGCTCTCAACGGGTACATGCTGATAACGTAAACAGTCTTCTAAATGGCTTTGCTCTGCATGTAAGCTGGCCGCTTTTAAGTTTTCAGTACCCAAATCGATACCAGTGACATCAGCGCCGCGACGTGCCATCGATTCGGCTAATATGCCGCCCCCGCAGCCAACATCCAATACTTTTTTACCACTCAGACCCATCTCAGCCGTTTTCTTTGCGTCATGACTTTGATTACCGTCTTGATTGCTATTTTGATAGCCACGTTTGACGTTTTCTTCTATCCAATTAAGACGTAGCGGATTAATATGGTGCAACGTTGCAAATGCACCCGTACTATCCCACCATTCATTAGCAAGTTTATTAAACTTATCGACTTCGCTTGGATCGACATTGGTAGACGCGTTCCTCTGTGTATGCGTGGCTTCTACTTCGGTCATATCCGTATTATCTGGGATGTCGTTTGTCATCGTATCTGACTGAAGATCGTTAGATGAAGGGGGAATGGCTGAGCTCATGAGGTTTCCTTTAGTGTCATTACTTATCTATTATGCATTACTTATCTGTTGTGCGTTGTTACGCGCTGTCATGGGCTTTATGGTAGCATGAGCGCGCGCATTTTGCGTAAGGACATCGTGACCGATTATGAGGGGTATTGTTAACTTATGCCAAGTGAAATATGTCTCTCAATCATGGATTGACAGGTCAAAAACAACTGTTTAATTTGTTTATAGGTAAGGTTGCATAAATAATGTCTAACAGCTTTACAACGGTAGATTAAGAATCCGGTTCACAAACAGCCCTATTTTACGTTATGATAAGCAGCTTGCGCCTCGCGCTTTCTCAGCAAACATCGTCATTAAAAATTCAAACATTTATTCCCAAAGGAAGACGTATGAAACGTGTCATCACATTGACTGGTCTGGCTATTGCCATTGGAATCGCCAATATGGGCGCACAAGCAGCCGATTATGTCGCAGGAAAGGACTACCGTGTCCTAGATAACCCAGAGAAAATCAGCGGTGATGCTATTATCGTACGCGAATTCTTTTGGTATGGTTGCCCTCATTGTAACGTCCTTAATCCGCATATGGAAAAATGGGCTAAGACCAAAGACAAAGACGTGGCTTTCTTTAAGACGCCAGCTGCGCTAAATCCAGTTTGGGAAGCCAGTGCACGCGGTTTTTATGCCGCTCAGCTATTGGGTTATGAAGACAAAACCCACGATGCTTTGTTTGACGCTGTCCACAAAGACGGCAAGCAGCTGTTTGATCAAGCTTCACTAAGCAAATGGTACGCTACAAAAGGTGTTGATCAAAAGAAGTTTAATAGCTTATATAACTCATTTGCAGTAGGCACCAAAATCGGCCGCTCACAAGCGGGTGCTAAGCGCTATCAACTCTCTGGTGTACCAGCAGTAGTTGTGCAAGGCAAATATGTGGTAACGGGTGAAGGTGCAACCGTTCCTAAAGTAGTCGATTATTTGGTAGATAAAGTTCGCGCTGAAAAAAAATAGTTTAGTGAGCACCAATTACTATTGACAATAAAAAAGCCAATCGTTAACGATTGGCTTTTTTATGTTTAGTTGTTTTGTCTTAAAGAATTAAGTTTACGAAAAAAGAGCTTGTTTATGGATAAGCTTGTAACGGTACAAGCTCTAGAAAGTTAGACTGCGTGTCGAGCAAGCTCTTATCAGGTGTCAGTCTCTTTTCCCACGTTTGTATCGAACGCTTCACGATCTTTTTCTTTGAACGCTTTGAATTCCTCAAACGCTCTGAATTGTTTGAAGCGTTCAAACCTTTCAAACGCTTTGAACGCTTCAAACTCTTGGAACGCTTTAATAGACTCTTCTTCTTTGCTTTTTTCAATTTCTATCATCGCTTGAGTGCCCTCAAAGGCATATTGGTATAATGCTTTTATATCGGGTCTATTGCCGATACGCTGTGTACGTGGACGTTCAGGTGCATCAGTTTGTTCAGCGCCTGTCGCACGTAAGCACTGGCGTATTTGGGTAGGTGTTAGGATTGCACTACCGCGGGCACGCGCCATACCTTGCAATGAGGCCACGGCTCCAACCACAATAGGTGATGCAGACGACGTGCCTGAAAAAGTATCTGTGTACCAAACGTCCTCGTCTAAACCGCTTTGTAGATCACCATAGCCACACGTCGTCACTTCACGACCCCAGCCTTGTGCATCGATCAGTGCGCCGTAGTTTGAAAAACCCAATCTTGATCTATCTGGTCCATGATCGCGTCCATGAGTACCAGGCGGCGGTGCTCCTGCGCCAACGAAAATAGCGCCAGAATCTCGATTTGATCGGCGAAAAGAATTACGCCAACTACTTGGAAAATTGTTTGGTCGCACCTCATAGATATCATCATCCAGATTTTCAGCACCATTGCCAGCCGCTTCGACCACGATGATGCCACGACGAGTTGCCGCTAAAATAGCAGCATAGTCATCCTCCCACCACTCAATGGCAATATATCCTTTTTGATCTTCTCGAGCTTGAAAGTCATAGCGTGGCCCTGGACGATGAAGCTCTAGCAACAACACGTCACCGCTTCGTAACCGCGCTGTTGCACTGCGGATCGCAGCTGCCGATCCCATACTACCAAAGATTGACACTGCTGATGCCATAGCCTGATCACTGATGCCAGATACCCCAAATCGATTGTGATCACCAGAATATATGCCTAACACTGCCGTACCGTGATTGCGCCAGCCAAGATCTGGTGATTGAGTGCCACCAACTACGCCGCCTTGGAGTTGGCGTAAGTCTTCGTGAGTGAAGCGCCATGCTCCTTCAATATCAATGATGCGAACATTCTGTCCTCGGCCACCTTCACGTGCGTGCGCCCATTGGGCATTCACCCCTACAGGGCTGGGTTCTAAATAAAGTTGGTGCGACACAAAGTCTGGGGTCACAAGAGCAGGTACTTCATCCTGTATAGCGGCATTTTGTTCATCTAGCATCACAGGAGGTTCAGCACCAGGTTTTACATAAGAGGCTTCAACTCGGCTCAAACTGGCCATTGCCTCAGCAGCTTCTTGCGCCCTTTCTTGATCCACTTCCAGCTTATAAAATCGACACAGATTCGGCATCGGTATATCTGCCACGCCTTCAGCAGACTCGGCCATCATCTGTTGCTCAACTCTCTCCTCTGTACTGCCAAACATAGGAACCATATTAGCTTGATATGTATCTAATACTTTTTTTATATCAGATACTGGTTCTGCTGTGGTGGTCTCAAGACGCCCATCGGAGGCACGCAGTCCCACATCAGGCTGCATAATAACAATCGTCTCACGTGGGGCTGCAAGCGCTTTTTTTCCTGAACTATTTATCATAATTATCACTCCTATTAAGACAAAAATTGCTTAGCAAGGACTACTTAGGGAGGAACGTCAGTTGGCTTTTTATAGCAGGTATCAACGAACGTTAGCTCTAAAAGCTCGACAATCAATGTATTTACCTGTTCCTTATCAGGAACCAGCAAAGCTGCATACCGTAAAGCTTCCGCATCAGTGTCTATAGGAGGTTGTACGGTTACGTTGTGATCAGCGGCCCATTCTTTTAGCATCACAAAGGCGTGATACATTGGCTCATCAAAAGATGGATCCGGTACTGGATTCAAAATCACAGTTACTATTATAGGTTCAGCCAATGATAATACTCCTACCTGATGTATAAGGAACGATTAATAAAAGAAACGATGTTAACGTAACTGTACTTATCCAAAAAATAAATACACCTTAATATCATATAGATAGCATAGAAAATACCATAAGGCGAGATATGACTTGTAAACAACTTACTTAACCTACAATAAATATGTTGTTAGCAACACCGATAATAGTTCTTAAATTGTCCGACATAAAACGTACGGTTTAATATTTTTCCTTTATAAAATTCATTTTATATAAACGATATATAGCAAAAAGCCGACTAAACTTAGTCGGCTTTTATATCTTATGATTAGATATTTAATATTTTAGCTGCGTTAAAATCGCAACTTCTCGGATGTAACTGGCCAGATCTTGTTCTGACTCTACTAGTAGCTCGTCATCTTGCATGTGTTTGGCGTACTCAATCCAAAGCAGCAGTTGATATAAGCTGTTGCGCTCTGAGGCTTTGTACTGTTTTACAAACTGCTTGAGCGTACCTTCGTCGTTAATATTAAGCCTACCCCGCCAGCTTTCAATTTTAGCAATCTGCTCGTTAGGAAAAAAAGCATCAAACAATGCTTTTACCAGTTCATGGCGGTTTTCTTCGCTAATGAGTTTACCAACACGTTTGGTCTGGCGATTGCGGGCATTTGCACTGCTAATATCTGCCAATGCCATCAATTCAGCCATAAAGTAGTCACTAGCTGGTAGGTTTTTGAGTTGCTTTTTCGATAAGCTAGCAAGCGGTATTGATAATTCTTGCAAGCGTTCATGAGCTTTTTTAAGTTCAGTACGCGAGACGCGCATGTCCTGTTCTGACCAATCAATCATACAAGCTTTCCAAAATAATAAATAAAAATGAGAGATGGCTGGCAACCATTTGTACCAGCACAATTTTTATACTACATCATACATATCGCCTATCTGCTAATAGAACAGCGGCAATAAAGCTACCAACGGCGCTTTTCACGATGCTTTGCGGCCACTACCAAACCTTGAGGTAGACTCTTTGCAAGATAACGTTGCAGCTTATCGGTGATAAAAACAGAACGATGCTTGCCGCCCGTACAGCCAATAGCAACTGTCACCGTATGGCGATTGTTATGTAAAAAATCTGGCAACCAACGATCCAAAAATTTTGCAATATCGTCAGTCATCTCGGCGACCTCTGGATAATCAGCGAAGAACTCATCAACCTCTGGATCAAGACCAGTTGCGGTACGCAGCTCAGGGTTCCAATGCGGGTTTGGTAAAATTCTTACATCAAATATAAAATCGGCATCGATAGGACTGCCATATTTAAAGCCAAAAGATAGCAGATTGATCACAATCTTATTGTCTGCACCAATATGATCTCGCAGGCGCTCTTTTAGCTGATGAATGTTTAATTTACTCGTATCAATCTTTATATCAGCATAGCTGGCAATAGGCTCTAGTAACTCTTCTTCTTTTTTGATAGCAGCAGGCAGATTGTATGTCGGATAAGTAGAGCTTTCATACTCTTGTGCCATTAGAGGATGTACGCGGCGAGTGGCGTTAAAGCGTGCCACTAAAATAGTGTCCTGCGCGGTCACGTAGATTACTTTGACCGTCTGTTCGCCATAGGTTTGCTTAAGCATCTTATGAATAGAGGCAAAATTGCTTAAATCTGCGCGTGGAGTGCGGATATCGACACCAAGGGCAATACGGCGAATACTGCTCTCACCAACTAATTTATCGACGGCACTTGGTACCAAAGACAGGGGTAAATTGTCGATAGAATAATAGCCCAAATCTTCTAAAATATTTAATACCGAGGTCTTACCCGACCCTGAACGACCTGACACCACCAGAATACTGACGCTGTCATCTTGCGACTTGTCTGTTACTACTGGTCCTGACGTTACTTTGTTGTCTTGATTTGTCCCTATTGCTTCCATGATCCCACCATCCTAGTTTGTTCAATCACTGATGCATACGTTGTATAGTCGATACCAAATAAAATCGATACGTTGTAACATGATGCGTAACTGGTATAAATTCTTTCTGCTTGCTGTGTCTACGCTGACAGAGGCTGCAAAAAATTTATACCAGTCTCGCTGTATTGTTTTTATAGCGAATTGACCATATCTTATCGTCTACTTTGTCTACGAGCATGTTAAGCGTTTTCTGTCTTTTAGGTATTACCACACGTTGTGAATCCATCATTAAAACTACTCATTAATAGTGACAAACTCGTTATCTAATAGACGGGCTCTTCCCAACCAAGCGGCAACTAAAATAATAAACCGTTTTTCAACTATCTCGGAGCCTTCAGCAGTAGTTATTGAGACTAGCTGATCCGTTTTTATCTCTAGATAATCAATCGTGAATCCAGCATCAGTAAGGTACATGCGTGTCTCTGCCAATAATGCTTGCATCCTTTGTTGACTTAGCTTGCCAGTTGCTAGCTGCTGAGCCAAACGTTGGAGCGCTTGATGTAGTACCGACGCAATGTGACGCTCAGCGCTAGTTAAATACTGATTGCGCGAGGACAACGCCAAACCATCATCAGCACGGATAATGGGCGCGCCTATGATTTCGATCGGATAACTTAAGTCACGTACCAATTGCTTAATAATTGCCAACTGTTGATAGTCTTTTTGTCCAAATACTGCCAAATCGGGTTGGATAATATTAAACAGTTTAGATACCACAATCCCAACACCATCGAAGTGACCAGGACGCGACTGACCACACAATTGATTGGCAATAGCACCCGCAAGCACACAGGTCGGAGGCGGCAATACGGGATACATCTCATCAATACTCGGCGCAAAGATATAATCAGCATCGACTGATGTCAGCTTGGCAACGTCACTATCAAGTGTGCGTGGATAACTGTCAAAATCCTCTCCTTCCCCAAACTGAGTAGGATTGACAAAGATACTCACGATTACAATATCAGCATGCTGTTTAGCAAGCGTTACTAGCTCAAGATGACCTTTATGCAAATTGCCCATCGTTGGCACTAAAGCAATGCGCTGCTGCCCGCGATGGGTCTGTAAAGCAGTACGCATCGCTGAGATATGATGGTAAATGATTGGCATTATTAAATATTCTTCTTTATAAACATAAAAAGATGAGCGTAAAAAGCTAGAGCATACCTTAACTAAACTGGTGCTGCTCTGCTGGAAAACTGCTTTCGCGTACTGACTGCTGATAAAGCGCAAAAGCGCCTTCAATACTATGCGCCGTATTGCGCTCATCAGTCAAAAAGTCATGCACAAAACGCGGCACACGGCCATGTGCCATACCTAGCATATCATGCATGACCAATACCTGACCGTCTGTATCTGCGCCTGCACCGATTCCGATCACCGGCACTGCAACCGCTTGGGTGACTGCTTTGGCAAGCTCAGCTGGAACACACTCTAGTACAAGTAGCGCTGCACCTGCAGCGACGACTGCTTTGGCATCAGACAACAGTTTATCGGCTGCTGCATCACCGCGACCTTGGATTTTGTAGCCACCAAAAACATTGACTGATTGCGGGGTCAAACCAAGATGGACACAAGTTGGCGTGCCTGCTTGCGCTAATGTGGCGACCAACTCACAAAGCTCATCGCCGCCTTCAATCTTAATGACATGTGCCCCTGCTTGCATAAGTCTGCGACTATTGGCTACTGCGTCTGGCAGCGTCACATAGCTCATAAACGGCAAGTCAGCCAATATCAGGGCGCTATTGTTACTCTGCGCGACATTAGCCGTATGATATACCATATCGTCGACGGTAACTGGCAGTGTTGAGTCGTGACCTTGGACGACCATGCCCAAGCTATCACCTATCAAGATAGTATCAATCTGCGCCTTGTCCATCATGCGTGCAAACATTGAGTCATAACACGTCAGACATGTGAACTTAGTACCGTCTTTTTTAAACTTATTTAACGTAGATAACGTCGTCATATGACCCTCGATTAATCTGCAATGCTTTTAACTTACTAGTAATTGTTATTCTGCTTGTGATCAAAAAACTTAGCAATTTCTTAATATATAGTCATCCTAAACACAAAAAACACAAAAATTGTGATGCGCTATTGGGATAATTTTTCCTTGCTTGCTGTGCCTACGCAGACAGAGGCTGCGCAAAATTTATCCCAATAGCGCTATATTTACTTTATAGTTGATTCAATTCAATAATAAATTAACTATAGTAGCTTTAAATCTGTCCAATCTTTACTTTGTGGATAAGCATCTATCGACTTGCCGGCAACTACTAGCTCTGGAGCTAGCTCTCGTAGCGGTATTAAGACAAAATTACGTTCAAGCAGTCCAGCATGCGGTATGGTTAATTGCGGCTCTGCAATTTGCGCTTCACCATACAATAAAATATCGACATCAAGACTACGTTCACCCCAACGTCGTATGCGCGCACGCTTAGCTTGCTCTTCTAGCTGCTGACAAAATGCGAGCAACGCAAAAGGTGGCAACGTTGTCTCAAAACCAGCGACCGCATTAACAAAGTCGGGCTGATCTTGTGGTCCCATAGGCGCTGAGGCGTAGAATGAAGAAACACGAACGTCATATATTTGCTGATGTGCACGCATCAGTGCAAGTGCTTGCTGCAAATGCTCTATAGGTGAACCTAATTCATTAGCCAGATTGCTACCCAAGCCTACATAGGAAGTTACCCAATGGGCGTTGCCCGTATCGTTATTCATATTAGACATTATCGGTACTAGGCTGACGGCGGCGACGCTTCGATGGGACAGGCCCTTTATTATCAATCACTTTACCAGAATTAACCTTGCCGTTAGCAGCTTGACTGGTTTTATCAGACTTTGCTTCTGCAGTTTTAGCTGGTTTTCTCGCTTTCACAGGCGTAGTTGCTTTATTAGTACTTGCCTTGTTTTCTGACTTGTTTCCTGCCGTAGCTTCGGCATGCTTTACCGTTTTCTCAACTTTAGTATTAGCTTTTCCATTAGACTGAGTTGCTGGCTTAGGCGCTTTTTTGGCGTACTTAGGGGCAGTTTTTGATACAGGCTCATTATTAGCGCTGTTAGCAACGCTAGGCTCACGGCGGCGACGCTTATGCGGTATCGGCTCGTTATTCATACTGACAAGCGCAGGCGATCTTGCTATCGTTTGAGTGGCCTTTTCTTTAGAGGTAGAAGGTGATGGTTTGTCTTCTAAGTGCTCTGACTGATGCGCTTCCTTATTAGCCGATGCATTTTTAGCGACGGTCTTTTTTTGCTCAGGCTGTTGATGAGGCTTAGTCTTATCTCCAGCCGTCTTATGCTTATCGCTACCTGATAGCTGCTTTTGTAATGGCGGCACGACGCTTTGGTGTTCGATGACGAACAACGGCGCAGGTTGGGCGTTTTGCTGCTTATCCGACATTTGCTTATTGCTACTGGCAAGAGACAGTTTTTGTAACTGAGCAAGCTCATCAGTGGCTTGCTTTAATGGCTGCGTAACATCAGTTTTACCTTTATGGCTATCAGACTGCGTAGCTTTAGCAGACTGACTTGTCGCACGGCGGCGACGTGCTGGAATAGTTGATGAATCATTTACCATTGTCTGGTCACTACTACGGTCTTCGGCACTGCTACTGGATCTACCATTAACCTTGCTGTCCGACACGCTTTTTTGATTGGACGTCCATTTGTCAGCGGTATCTGCTGCTGACTTTTGACGATTGCGCCCGCGACCACGCTGAGATTTTTTGTAAGCGCCGCGGCGAATACTTTCATCAAAGTCATCGATCGCTTGCTGCTGCTGACGCTCAGATAGAGTCTGATAAGTCTGCCACCAGTCGCCCATACCATTGGTCGACTCTGATAATGGATGCTCAGCATCCCCGCACTGCTCACGCAATAACAAAAAGTCAAAACCAGCACGAAAGCGTGGATGTTCAGAAAGCTGAACGATTTGCTTGTTGCGCGGAGCAGCAAGCTTTGGCTGCAATATCCAAATATCACGGATAAATTGCTCAGCAAACTTTGGAATCGCAGTCTTAATACGTTGGCGATCAATAACCTTACCAGCCGCATACATCTGTGCTTCTGCAAAAGGCATGTTACGCTTTTTGGCTTTTTCTAGCTGATGTAAGTAGTTTTCCCATAATAGAGCTGCATAGAAAAATGCGGGATTGATGCTTTTGCCCGCTGCAATGCGTTTATCGGTATTGATGGCGACTTGTTTGACTAAAGCGCTTGGCTCAGATGGCGGATAGATAACCAAGCTGTCAATCGCACCCGATTCAAACAATAGCGGCAACAATGGTACTAAGTAGCCGCCAGTAAACATCTTTTGCGTTTCATCATAGAGACGATGCGGTGATATTTGCTCAAGCAATGCCCAATTATCATCGTGAAACTGCTGAGACAACTCTTCGTCAAACTCAAAGCCCAATTTGGCTTTGAAGCGTAACGCGCGCAATAACCTTACCGGATCTTCTTCGATACGAACTGGCGCATGACCTAATAGGCGAATGATTTTATTATCAATGTCTTCCAGCGCTCCGCAAAAATCATGAACCACGCCTTTAAGTGGCTGATAATAAAGTGCATTAATAGAAAAATCACGACGAGAGAAGTCTTGTTTGATATCGCCCCAGACATTGTCACGCAAGATCATACCATCCTGATTGGTATTGGCGTCACTCGTTGGTGGCCCGCGAAAAGTAGCCACTTCAATCAACTCGCGCCCGGAGTACACATGCGCCAACTGAAAGCGGCGACCGATAATGCGACAACGCTTACCAAAAACGTCTTTGATCTCATGCGGTTTGGCATCGGTGACCGCATCAAAGTCCTTTGGGCGCAGACCTAGCAAGGTATCGCGCACGCCGCCACCAACGATATAAGCATCGAACCCAGCTCGGGTTAATGTGGCAATCACTTCAGTAATGGAATTGGGTAATTCAGATTTATTTAGCTCTAATTGCTTGGCGGCACGCTCGGCCATGCATCTACTCCTCGCCGGTATTCTTTAACCACCACTGACGAACACAGCGTTTGTCAGGCGGATGTAACTACTAGTTTAACAAATTTTGTGCGTGGTAGGTGCGTTATGACATTTACTTACGTGCTATTTTGTCAATATTAGGGTTAATTAAAGCAAAATAATGCTATTAATCTTGCACCCTTAAACGACTTCGATTTTTCTCAACCGTTTTTGCGCCGATACCTTTGACCTTTGCTAGCTCATCAACGCTTTTAAAATCGCCAAACATGTCACGATATAAAATAATCGCTTGGGCTTTACTACTACCGATACCGTTTAGTGAAACCAGCTCACCTTCAGAGGCACGATTGATATTCACTGTCGTTTGCTCGCGCGCTTGTGTTTTAGCATTTTCCTGCGCCAACAGGTACTTATAAGCGCTTTGTGGGTTATCAAAACAAGGCGCTGCATTTGCACTACTGGCTATTATAGTAACCAAAATAAAGCCCAAAGTAGCGATCATTAATAAACGAACGAATGGGGCTTTGTGATAAGTACTCATAACGATCTTTCATGTCGTTTCGCTGCATCCCATAGTGCATCCATTTCTGTTATATCACTATCTTCCAAATGCTTACCAACCGCAGCCAGTTGTTCTTCAATATAACCAAAACGCGACTTAAATTTATGCACGCAAGTAAGGGTCGCTGTCTCAGCGTCAAGGTTTAATTTGCGCGCGACGTTGACTAGGGCAAACATGCAATCGCCCAGCTCTTTTTCAATCTCTCTAGTATTGGCTTCAATTTCAAATTTGGATTTCTCTATCAGCTCAGACTTTAACTCACTAATCTCTTCTTCAAGTTTTTCAAAAGCGCCTGCTACGCCTTCCCAATCAAAGCCTAACTTTGACGCCTGCTTTTGTACCTCTTGCGCTTGCATCAAAGCACTTCCTGCTTTGATATTATCCAAACGACGCTTTAATTTGCCCCGTGCCTCGCGCGCTTGCTGCTCCTCCAATTTAATCTCATTCCAGCGCGCTTTAACCGCCGCTTCGTCTGTTAGGGTTTCAGCCTCAAATACGTGCGGATGACGGCGAATCAGCTTCTCTTGTAGAGTGGTAATGACATCGCCCATATCGAAACGCCCTTGCTCAGCATACATCTGGCAATGAAAGACGACTTGTAGCAGCACATCGCCAAGCTCACCTTTGATATCTTCGTCATCATCGCTTTGTACCGCCTCGCCTAGCTCATAGGCTTCTTCAATGGCATAGGGAATGAGGCTATGATTGCTTTGTTTTTTATCCCACGGACAGTCAGCGCGCAATCTTGCCA
This sequence comes from Psychrobacter sp. 1Y4, assembly GCF_051847555.1. Taxonomy (NCBI): domain Bacteria; kingdom Pseudomonadati; phylum Pseudomonadota; class Gammaproteobacteria; order Moraxellales; family Moraxellaceae; genus Psychrobacter; species Psychrobacter sp. 1Y4. The sequence continues at coordinate 25,409 of NZ_JBPYDE010000005.1, forward strand.
TCAGTGCTAACAAGTCATCAAGTTGCCCACTCGCTTCTGGAGTGCCTTGTACAGTTGTGGGAGGCAGAACTTGAAGATTCTTATCTAAACTGTCTTGGGGTTTTATGTCTTGACGGCTCATAACAGATACTCTTATCTTTTTATTATTGCTTATATTTACTACTCATTATCTAATGGCTCAACCCATTAAATTTGTTAGCGTAGTTAGCGTAGGCTGGATTTTTAACCCAGATTTGAGATTTTGCAAAATTACAATGCTGGGTTAAAAACCCAGCCTACAACTTTTATTTATTGTTGAATAGAATGACGTTAATTTCATAACGATTTTGTCATTAGTGTAGCATTGAATGCTTATTAGCTTATAATTGTGCTATCTACTTCGTTATTTTACCACTGCTTTAGCGCAAGGAATCTTGTCATTATGTCTACTTCTGCGACCACTAGCTACCAGCCAGCAACTGAATTTCATTCTATTACGATTAGCTCATTTAAAGCTTATGATATTCGCGGTGAGCTTGGGGTCAATCTTGATGAAGATATCGCTTACCGTATCGGGCGTGCTTTTGCACAGATTTTATATCAGCGTTATAACGCAGCAGCCGATCAGCAAGATAGCGATTTGACAGACTTACAACCTGCTATCGTTATCGGTAGTGATATTCGCCACTCAAGCGAGCAATTAAAACAAGCGACCCTCAAGGGTATTATCGACGCAGGTGTCGATGTCATCGATTTGGGTATGACGGGGACAGAAGAGGTATATTTTGCGACCAGTCACTACCAAGCGCTCGGCGGTATCGAAGTCACGGCCAGCCACAACCCTATTAACTATAATGGGCTAAAACTGGTAAAAGAGCATTCAAAACCCATCAGTGCTGATGAGGGTCTGGCAGAGATTCAAGCATTAGCAGAGACGGGACAATTTACCACGGCGCATCAGGCAGGAAAATTGCAGTTATTAGACGATAAAAGCGCCTATGTTGATCACGTTATAAGCTTTATCGATACTGACAAACTCAAACCACTTAAACTGGTTATCAACTCTGGTAATGGCAGTGCAGGCCCTGTCGTTGATCTATTAGTTGATAAACTGGCACAAGCTGGCGCACCGATTGAAGTCATCAAACTGCATCATACCCCCGATGGCAGCTTCCCCAATGGCATCCCCAACCCAATGATTGAAGCCAATAGAGTCGCTACCCAGCAAGCTGTCTTAGAAAACAAAGCCGACCTCGGTATTGCTTTTGATGGGGATTTTGATCGTTGTTTTTTATTCGATGAGAATGGCGAATTTATTGATGGCAGCTACGTCGTTGGCATGCTGGCACAAGCATTTTTGAATAAGTATCAACACCAAGAACAAGGCGAATCCATCGTCTATGATCCACGAGTAATTTACAATACCGAAGCAGTTATCGAAGCACATAATGGCAAGGCGGTCATCAGTAAGTCGGGGCACTCATTTATCAAGCAAGTCATGCGCGAATCGGGCGCAGTCTATGGGGGTGAGATGTCCGCGCATCACTATTTTCGCGACTTTTTCTATTGTGACAGCGGCATGATTCCATGGCTATTAACCATTGAGCTATTATCCACTACTGGCAAGACGCTATCAGAGTTGGTCACAGGCTATATTCACGCGTATCCTAGCTCAGGTGAGCTTAATTTTCGTCTGACTACCCATGATGCGCCGACTATCATTCGTGCTATCGAAGATAAGTTTGACGCTCAAAATCCGAGCAAGTCGATGCTTGATGGTTTAAGTCTTAACTTCGGTGACTGGCGTTTGAATCTACGCGCTTCCAACACCGAACCGCTTATTAGGCTTAATATCGAAACCCATGGTGATAAGTCGTTGTTAGCCGATAAGGTACGAGAAATAAAGGCATGGCTGAGCGAGCAAGGCGCGGTGTTGGCTTAAAACTTTGTCCACACAAAATAAAATCTTGGTTATAAGTTTATAGAAAAAGCGTTTGTTCCTATCTATAGTCAGTCCTATATAAAAGCGGTACAAAAATTACAACGCATGACTGGGTTAATTTTTTCTTGCTTGTAGTGCCTACGCAGACAGAGGCTACGCAAAATTTACTCCAGTAGTGCTGTATTTATCTTATAGTCGATCTACTATGTATGAATAAACGCTGATTATTTAGCGCGGCCAATACCTATATAATCACCGATCAGATTATCCATCTGGGTAAAGGTTAAAGCGTTTTGCGTATCAAATATAGGTTGCGCGGTTTTGTTGATTTGACTGATATCCAAATCCTTGTCCAATGGCCAGCTCATGATAAACAAGGCTTGAGTATCATCAAGTCTTGTATAAGGATCTTCAACTAGCGTTAATAAAGGCTGCTTGCCGTATAGTGTCTCTAATTCAGTCTGCGCCTTTTCGCTGTAGATAATCGTCTGAATATTATACGACCATAGCAATGCTAACAGTGGATGAATCGCTGATCCTACGGTGCGACCGGACCCTGACTTGTAGCTACCGCCCCAGATCATCACGGTCTTATTATCGATAAAACCATCGAAATATTGCCAGAACTTACGAAATATCAGCTCTTTTTGGTCTTCATTGATATCGAGCACTGACTGTAGCATCGGCATATCCACGCGGCTCGCCTGCCCCGATTGCTGTAGCTGTAATAGCTCCGTCGGTAGTGTATTACCACCAAAGCCCCAGCCTGCTTGCAAATAGCTACTCCCAACGCGCTCATCTAATCCCATGATGTGACTGACTTGCTGAATGTCGACGTCGTGACTATCAGCAAGGCGCGACATCTCATTCATAAAGCTTACTCGCGTCGCCAGCATACTCATGATGCTACTGCGGGCAAACTCTATCGTTGCAATATCGGCACTATGATTGACACGAGCTTGTTGCATCAAAGGCTGTAGCGCACTTAGATGCTGACGGCTACTGTCCGCTGTCTTTTCGCCAAGCAGCCATAGTGACGGTGTCAACATCGAGCTATAGGCAGCGCCATCTTGCAAAAACACAAAGGGTATGTAATATACCCATGCACGTTGCAAGCGCTGGGCAAGCGCTGAGATATGCCCTAATTGCTCAATACTACTCATGATAATCGGTAACGCTTGCTGGCGACTTTGATTAAACGCAGTCACCCAGCTCTCCTCCACCCATACTGACTTTATACTGTCCAAAAACAGCCAATAAAGCGCCACTTTTGAGCGTGGTTCACTGTCATCACTGGCGGACTCATAAGTATGCAATAACTGATGAGCACTACTTGGCAACGCTTGACTGATAATCTGCTCTTGCTGATCATACATCTGCCATAGCGCCTGCAAATGCCGCTCAAAGCCATATTGCTGCAACTGCTGCTCTAGCATCCCTAAGTCTGCATATAAGTGGACAGTCTGACCCAAGCTTGCCAGCACTACGGCACTGGTAATGGCCTCGATACCGTGACCAACGATAACGCAAACTGCAGGATTTTTGGATTGATGAAGCAGTTGAGCTGACATAGAGTGACCTTCAATATTTTTATGTTAATAACATTATCTGATTCACATTAAGAGAAGCGCTTGATATGTTGTAAGAGCTGATCAGTAGAGGTATCAAATAGAGCACTACCCTCTTGCTGCATTGCATGATGCACCGACTCAGCCATCTGCTTACCCATCTCAACGCCCCATTGATCGAACGGATTAATATCCCAAATACTGGCCATCACATAGACTTTATGCTCATACAGTGCAATCAGCGCCCCCAAGCTATGCGGCGTCAGCTCATCGATAAGTAGCGTCGTCGATGGCTGGTTGCCATGATAGTACTTGTATTTGTCCGCTTCAGACATGATATGGGCCGTAGCATCAGTGATAGTATCTTCAATCGCAGCGTTACCAAAGGCCAGTACGCGGCTTTGTGCCAGACAGTTGGCCAATGACAGCTCATGCTGCTGTTGCAATGAGGCATTGTGGACCTTATCGTCATAACGACGGACGCAGGCGATAAAGTCGCAAGAGACCTGCTGCGTCCCTTGGTGTAGTAGCTGATAAAATGCATGCTGCGCATTGGAGCCAATCTCGCCCCATAGTATCGGACAGGTATCATAATCAATATGATCGCCGTGCTGGGTGACCGACTTGCCATTACTCTCCATCTCAAGCTGGGTTAAGTAGCTTGGCAAATAGTTTAAGCGCCCATCATAAGGCAATACTGTATGCGCATTTACCCGCAAAAAAGTACTGTTCCAAACAGCAAGTAAACCTAATAATACTGGTAAGTTTCGGGCAAATTCCGCCTGCGCAAAGTGCTCATCCATACTATGAGCACCCGCCAATAAACCTTTAAAGCCAGACATACCAATACGAATCGCAATCGCCAGTCCAATCGCCGACCATAGCGAAAATCGACCACCGACCCATTCCCAAAGCTGCAACTGATGCTCAGGATGGATACCCCAAGCACTCATCTTCTCACCATTAGCCGATATACCGATAAAGTGGCGACGTAATACGCTACCCTCTGTCCCATCACGGCGCTTGGCAGTAGCAAGTAGCCATGATAATGCCGTCTTCGCATTGGATAACGTATCAACGGTACCAAAAGATTTAGAAGAAATGATAAATAAAGTGGTCTCAGGATTTAAATGCTTGAGCAAATTATCAAGATGAGTTCCATCCATATTGGAAACAAAGTGCACTTCGATATCCGTATCTGCCCACTCATCAAGTGCAGTCGTCGCCATCAGTGGCCCAAGATCAGAGCCGCCAACGCCGATATTGACGACATCGGTAATCGCCTTACCCGAAAACCCGCGCCACGTACCGCTACGGACCCGCTCAGATAACCTAGCAACCTGCGCCAGACTATGATGCACATCTGCCACCACATCTTGCTCATCGACTTGTAGCGTTGCAGTCTCAGGCAGGCGTAACGCGGTATGTAGGGCGGCACGCTGTTCACTGGTATTGACCATCGCCCCTTGTAATAGTGCTTTGATACGAGCTGATAAATCACAGCTCTTTGCTAGATGTAGCAGATTGGATAACACCGTCTCATCGATACGCTGCTTGCTATAGTCCATATAGAGCGCACCAGCCTGCGTGCTAAAGCGTGTGGCACGCTCATAATCTTGAGCAAACAAGGCGGTAAGCGACCACGGCTGATCTGCTAGGCTTTGCAACTGCTGCCAATACTTAGAGCGGCGCGCGCTATTATAGGCGTTATCATCCTTGATATTATTCATTAGTGATATTACCCGTCAGTTATTTAGCATCTGCTAGTTGCTGCTCAGCAAAATAGATAAATGCCTGCATATATGAGCGCATATCACCTGCATCATAGCTATCGCCGCGCATAGTCGTCACATTGACCCCGTATTCGTTAATAAGTGCATCAATCGCATCAGTCAGCTGAATCTCACCGCCGACCGAGGCTGTGGTATTGGCTAGATAATCAAAGATTTGATTGCTAAATACATAACGACCAACCACCGCTAAGTTGGATGGCGCATCGTCTAAGCTCGGCTTTTCTACAAATCCCGCCACTGCAAAACTAGCATTACTATCTTTTGTAGCAGACTTATCATTGATATCTTTGGCATCATCATTCTTTAACTTAGCGATACCGTACTTATGCACGTCCTCATCAGCGACTTTATCTACCAATATTTGCGAATGCTTATCCTTAGCAAAGGCATCAATCATAAAGGCTAAATTATCAGTGGTCATATCAGTGGTAAAGGGGTCGAGGACCACATCCGGTAATAGGACAGCAAAATCATGCGCGCCTATAATGGGACGCGCGGCCAACACCGCATGGCCCAACCCTAGCGGCTTACCCTGACGGATCATCGATACGGTCACATCGTCTGGTAGCCAGTTTAAGCTATCGGCAAGCTCGTCTTTACCTTTATAACGCAGTTGATTATCGAGCTCGGCATTGATATCGAAGTAGTTTTCAATTGCGCTTTTTTGTGCATGCCCGACTAAGACAATATGTTTAATACCGGCAGCGATGGCCTCCTCAACGACATAATGAATGGCTGGGCGATTGCCAAGCGGCAGCAGCTCTTTTGGTACGGATTTAGATAGCGGTAGCATACGGGTGCCGAAGCCTGCGACGGGGATGACGGCGTGGGTGATATTGGGCATGTTTGAATAATCCTATTAGCACTTATAATAATATGCGTAATCTACTTATTGTGGAAATAATTTAAAATACAGGAGCTATAGCGTATCATAATAAAATTTACCCGCTATCAAAAGATAGGTTGTATCAGCCCATGAATTTTAACCAATATATTCAACCGCTTCTGTCAGGCTATTGTATTCATTATAAACGCTCGCCACAGCGCTTAGCATTAGTAGTCGGTATGCAGCCGTGGCAGGATATGGTTGGAGACTGGGTATTTGAGCCAGCGCATATACAGATACAGCGGCATTTTAGTAAACGCTACTTTAACCTATGGTTAAAACCCTTTATCAAACTTGTAAATCCTGTCATTTATATATGGGGATATAAAGCGCCTGAATACTTTATTGACTATATACGAGAACAAGGCCTAGATATTTTCTTTTTAGAAGATGGTTTTATCCGCTCAGGCCCTAACGATGACAGCAGTACGCCGCCATTATCTATCGTCATGGACAGCCAAGCGCCCTACTTTGATACGACACGGCCGAACGATTTAACAGATTTAATCGCTAACTTCGACTTTGATCAAGACGGTTATAATGGGGAATTGGCACAGGAGATGCTAAATTATTACATCTCGCATCGAGTGAGCAAATATAATCATCAGCCCTATGTGGATGTGCAGCCTATCTATGGGGTTAAGAATAAGAAGCGAGTATTGGTATTAGGACAGGTACCTCATGATGATTCATTAAAGTACGGTGGCAGTGAGGGTATTACGCTGCTTGATGTGGTCAACAAGGCCATTGAAGAAAATCCTGAGGCCCAAATTATCGTGAAACCGCACCCGATGACGCTGGATGATCCGTCTATCGTCAGTGCGCTGACTGAACTAGATTGCCTTATCCTCACTCAGTCTATTCATTTAGTCGACGCGTTAGAGACAGTCGATCATGTCTATACGATTACTTCATTAGGTGGATTTGAGGCGTTACTTAGAGGCAAGAAGGTCACCGTATTAGGGCGACCTTTTTATTATCAGCTCTTAGAGACTAATAGCAACAGTACTTTAAAGAAAAGACAAACAGTTATATTTTATTTAATTCTTAAATACAACTTTAATATCACAAACCTTGCTGCGAAATAGTTCAATTATATAGATGGCTTTAAAATGCTAGCACTAAGCTAAAAACTCATTATAAAGCCTTATAGCATTAATCAGTAGAGCTTGCTGTCTATCCTCTCTATCAGAATGTAGAGGCAACATCGACAAAAATAACAAAACTGTTAATGGCATTATCGATTTAACCTCTATACCATTAAAAGACTTTGTAAGAAAGAAATGCTGAAACTCTTCTATTTCGGATGATAACTCAAAGCTTAGGTTGTACTGATAATCTTCTATAACTTCTAATTTATATCGATTGGCAATAATATGGTCATACAATCCTATCACAGAGTGAGTTAACTTAGCTATGTCGTACCTCTGATCACCATATATTGTAAAATTTCCATGAAAGTCCATCCCTCTTGGGTCAATCAACTTAATGTCATTTATTCTGGAGTCATACAAAATATTACTAAAGCAAAGATCACCGTGTAACACCGAGCTCTGTGTCGGTAAAGCTAATATTTTATCAATGCATCTAGAAATAATACTATTTAGTGAAGGTGACTCCTGATTGTTTACGACAAAAGACTTATCTAAATCGATATTATTTGAAGAGCTATACTTCATAATTCGTTGACAAGTCTTATCTACTACTAAATTCGTAAAACTTTTGTTGATGCTACCTAACAACTTTGGGTCGATTTCGACTTGACTACTTGAGCTGATAAAAGCTGCTATTTTGTTAATAATATTTACCCATTGATTATGATGTAATTTGCCATGCACGAAGAGTTCATTTAATGGCAAGTTAGGTAGATATTCTAAAGCATACGAAAATCCCTCTTCAGAAGTTCCTGAGTCTATTAGATGTGGAGTAAAACGCTTTAACTCGGCAGGTAAGCTCTCAAACCAATAAGCCTCTGCTTCTATCTTAGATGAGAAACTTCCACTTTTATATATGACATTTTCTATCATTCTTATCTCGTTGAAAGCCCTTTCTGTAGTCATCTCACCACGAGTTTTGAAGAAAGAGTTAATATGTCCGCAGTCATACCATTTATCAAATACAACTTCAGTTAACTCATATAGATCATGGTACTCGTGAACCGATTTAGTAAAATCTCCTCTATTAATCGCTAACAGTCTAATCAGTTTAGATACGTTAGAAAAGGAAAAGAAACCACACCATACTTTAAAGCTATTCTCACTAAGATTTAACGTACTAGCAGCTTCCCAGTTGTAAAGCTCATTGGTATAGCCGATACCTATACAATCTCCTTTTATACATTGCAAGCCTCTGATTAGAGTATCACCGTGAAGGAATCTTATCGGCTCTGATCTATATCGGGTATCAATTGTATTGAGCACATATAATATATTTTCGCCCAACGAGAAGTCGCTAGGTACTTGGATAAGATCGACTTCTAATTCCTCTAACAATAATTGCTCACTTCTATTTAGTAGATAGCTATCTGGTAATGATAAGACTATAGGTTCATTAATCTCATTTTTCAAAACTTGAACTTGGTGTTCTAATAATTTTTTATTCCCTATAGGCAGAAAACAAGGAGGTATTTTTCCGACCTCTGCTTGAAACTCTGGTATAACATATGCCCCTGAGTTTATAATAATCACAGCTTTTCCCCACTCATAATTCTTCTATACTCTTCAGGTGTTCCTGCTACCTGAGTAACTTCTTCATCAATTATCTGACCTTTTATTTTATAGCCTTCTTGAATCAAATAATTATACAGCGGGGCAACATACAACTCTCCAGCTTCTAACTTGTTATTCTCTAGCGAATCTTTATAAGCTTCATTAAACAATGATGTATTACTAAAGTAATAAAGCCCATTACTTGCGTATTGACTTATCCGTCTTTTCTCTGCAGTACTAGTTACAATATTACTCATATCTAACTTAGCGAAAGACCAATGATCCCCTTCTGCAATAAAAAGCTCTAAATACCCATCACATTGATTTATCCAATCAGGTTTAAGATAGTCTTTTCGTTGAGAATCAATATTAAAAATTAAGATATCCGAGTCAAACCTTTCAGGCAACTCTTTTAAACCAAGAGATACCGTTTCAGCCTGTCCTTTAGTCTCACGATCTAAAACACAAATATGGAAACTCTCAATGCCCATCCGCAAACATTCTCTATGAACAAAACTCGGAGTATCGTAAATATCTCTTACTATAAAAAGAAAGTAATCTTTCGAAAAATAGCATTTAAAAGAACTTAGAGACCATGCAAACATGCTTTCATTTTCTATAGGTAACTGGTATTTAGGAACGTTAAAGCCAGAGTCAAAAAAACGACTACTTAAACCAGCCATTGGTATAACAAAAGTACTCACATTATGTCTCCTTATTGTTATTGATTAGCTGGGTAATCTCTGTATAACTTAGTTCTGTAAATTCATTGGGTCTTATAGCCTTGTCGTCTATGTAAAACCCCTCAAATCCACACCAAGGTTTACCAGTATATAGTTCATCATACGGAACTTCGTGTTTGTTAAGCCAATCTATTATTATAGGTAGAGTATTTGCATTAATCTTACCAGTATTCCCTTCATACGTTCTCATGTTTCTACTGGTAGAAATAATAACCTCAAAACCAAGCGCTTTATACTCTTTCATTTTCTTAATTAACAGATGGTTAGGGGCAGCGTTAGGGTAATCGCCATTAGTAGTAAAGCTAATAGTATCATCGAGGTCAAATATTAATCTTTTCATTAGAGCTCCATATAATATTTAATTTTTTATCGACTAAAGGTGTTTAGAATTCAACACCAAAAGCTTCGAATATTCTATAGTCAGTATCATCAAACCCTCTACTTTTTGCATCCTCTAGCATTCCATCAATCAATAATCCCCTATCAACTACATCTAACTCTAGATAATCGCCATGTTCAACATATTTAGATCTATAAACCTGCCCGCCAGAACTAACTATTTGATAATCAATTGGAGAATGCGCTCTGAATCTTCCACAACCATACATTGTATTTGGCTGATTCTGATATAGGCTCAGGTTCTCAAACATTCTTAAGTACTGACCCATAATAATTCTATTTCCAACGGCTATTCTATCCCCACAATCATAAGAACGAAGAACATCTGCGGAGACAGCCTGTTTGCCTTCAAGCTCACTCATGATGCTAGCTATATCTATACTAATCTCCATATCAGGTCTTACTTTGATAATATACTCATAGCTTTCTTGTAGCCTATCTTCTTCTTCACAGAGAGTTTGGTAACCACAATAATTCATATAAAACATTTTAAGCTGGTTATTAAATGCATTATTAGACATCTTATTAAGCTTATATTCTTTAAAAACCTTATTTAATTCACTATCAGCCTCAGAATAAGTTCGAACATTCTTGATTGAATAATTAGTTCCTTCTGATATCCATTTATTTTTCTTAATTAGGCTGTCCTTAACAACAGATCCTTCTAAAAGTAACTTTTCGATGGATGGGTAACGCTGATACAGATGACTACCTAAGACTCCCTCATGAGAGAACAACTTAACAATATCCTGATCAAATATGCGGTAATAAGGTTTCGTAACCACATTATAGGGTATTTTAAATCCTTTCTTTTCCCAACATGAAATAAACACATCAAACTCGTACTCATCACTATTACTGAAATTTAGTTGGCCATTTTTTGTACCTCTAATTTGGCCCGCAATAATGACACCTACTTTCTTCTTACGTATGGGCCGTATTCTAGTATTCTGCTTAGTACTTCGAAGTAATAGCGTACTCGGATGGTCTTCTAGCGAATGTCTCGTACTCTCATCAAGAAAGGTATCTTCTACCTCTAAATTGTTAATGTTATAGTAGTTAAATAAGTGTAATAAATTATATTTAGCAGTATCGATATCATACATATCGTGTTGATATGCATTATAAGCTTTCTTGTAAAGTTCAGGATCGTAGCCTTTAAGAGTTGACATGTAAATTCTTATAAATAACCTTAAATACCAAGGATGCTTAAAATCAGCCAAATATAAGTTAAATAGATTAATTAACTTATTAGCATCTAATTCGTAGTTTTTACGCCTTTTACCATCCATTGTTTTCACTACATGTGAAAATATTTCTATATATGGAGATTTGAATGATTTTGGTAAATTAGTTGATTCAACTAGCTCAAAATAATTCTTTACTTCATCAGATTCAATACTAGAAGATAGCAACTTTACTTTATAAACTAACCCACGCTCAATATACCTAAATATATTACTACTAAGTAAATTCTCGATCAGCTCATCGTTACTTAGATATTTATATTTTCCAAATAGGACTTGGTAATAGGCTAAGTGTGAGTTTGATTCGAATTTTTGAAACGCTAGCCTCAATACCTCGTCGTACACGTCAACTCTTCTGTGCGAAAAAGATAAATCAAGAAAATATATATAATCATTGAAATGAGCTTCTCTACTATTTAAATACTCAAATAATCTTATAGCTGACTCACCTTTTTTTATTAAATCAGTAAATAAAACTAAGTTACGATCCTCTCTATCGACTTTATTGATATCAGAAAAGACCTGGATATTGTTATTATTGGCTCTCAACAAATCTTGCATCTGAGTTCTCAAAAGCTCTTTCATATAATCCTGATTGTTCATAAACCTCTCCAAAACAAATAATTTTTAATTTTTTAAATTTGAGTATAAAAATTGGTAAGCAAGATATACAAAAATAGTAGCTTTGACGTAATACCAATGACTCTTATTATATTCATCTTTTCTTATAACAGACAAGCTAATTGATATATAAATTTTTAAAGAATTTATGATTTTAATACTTAGGAATAAGTAAAAAAATGATGTAGGAATAAAATACTAAATCATTTTTTAGAATAGTACTAACATAAAACAGCTTTAGAACAAGAATCAGTTCAGTGTAGTCGATCCACTATAAGATAAGTACAGTTTTATTGGTATCAATTTTTCGAAACCTCTAAAATGTGAAGCGTACAGCAAGCAATAAAAATTTATATCGGTAGTCGGTAGAGCGTTATAACATTTATATTTATTTTATTTAGGGGTAAATATACTATTAGCCGTAGATACTTGAAAATAAAGTTGAATGGTTAATTATTTACGTTTACTCAAGAAAAAATATATTATCGAACTTCTCTAAGATTTTAGTATGAGACTTAATCATTTCAACTCCCTTCTTATTATTTTTATTATCCAATAGATTTTTAGTAAGAATATAAGCGATGGACATGGATTTACATTCTGGCGCTATTAAAGGCGAATAAACTAAAGCAGAAGAAGTTATACCAATTATACCCTGTACTTTCGATAACCTAATAACCTCCTCTATTAAAAAATCAGATTCCTTTATAACTTTAATTCTTCCCTTAGTTTCTCTTTCCAAATCTAGAAAACCTTTCATTACAAGCTCAGGTTCTTTTTTTGGGTGTAGCTTAACGAAAATATTTGATTCAGTAGATTCTATTAAATTTAATAAAGTTGTTTTTATGATGCGTAAATACTCATTTGTATTGACTCTAAATTTCTGACTAAGATATATATAGTCTTTAGGTTTGATATTATATTTATCAATAATTGATAAAGCATATCTTTTTTCGTCTTGAGTTGGTTTTTCAAAAGAAAGATAATAATTACTCTGACTCACTTTAAATGTTTTTTTTGTTAAGTCAGGAAAGCTCGTAAAAGATTCATCAAAATCAACAAACGGTTTATAAAAGCTTTTGAAATTTGAATTTGGATAAATATTTACTATTTTACTTTGAACTTCGGGACTGAAACATACCATCTTAGCTAACCTCTTAGCCTCAGTTACAAATTCTTTAGTCAATTTGTATTTTTTATACATTCTTTTAAAAACTTCAGTTTGACTCAAAGTCTCTCTAGAGAGCTTTCTCACTAGATCAAAATCGACTGAACCATTAGGTTCATAATTTTCATTTTCTTCAAGCCTATAAGTCCCTAGACCTTCTTCTATTAAAATAAGCTTAACTTTGTTGCGTTTGGCTATATTTGCTAGAATGGCATAATGAAATTGGAAGCTGTTTAAGTAAAGAGTTCTAGGATTAATTGCCTTTAAAATCTTTCTATAATTTGCTTCAATAAGCTTAATATTACTAAATAAGATGCTATTTGGATTAACCGGTAGCTTGTGAAATAGCACACCATCGAATGCATTTAAATTAAACATACCATGTATCAATTGTGGCACCGTTAGGTTTGCATCGGTATAAACTACCAATAAAAAACTATTTGTAATATTCATCTTCTCAATCAATCCTGTTACGTGTTTAAGCTGACCAAGATTTGATATAACAAACAAATTGCTTACATAATTTATATTTTCATGAGGTAAATCCTCTATATTTAAGTACGTTTTAGGTCTATATACTTTTAAACTCATACAAAATTCACCCTGGAAGTGGATTAACTATAAAAAATAACAACTTATTCTCAATATTACTATAATTTCATTAAATTTCTAAACACCACATATAGATCGATTAATAAATTATGGGATATACATAGATGGATTTCTATACTTGGATTTAAAGCTATCACGGATATGTATAAATAATAAAAACCTTACTGTACATTGTAGTAAATTTAGGTTTAGATAAGTATGCTTAAGCTTGTTTTTTTCTGAAATCCACAAGACAAAAATTAAAACCTTTATTATTTAACCTCTTGAATCAAAAGTAATCAATTAATTATTATACATTTCTTAATAAGTCTTTAGAGTCTAATGCTTTCAGATACCGCATTACCGCTTTCTTGTGCATTAAGTTTTTTTCGATATTCAAATGTTTTTCAAATTAACCATTATAAATTTAAAAATTGATCCTACAGGTATTTATAAATTTATCCACCCTTTCTTTCCTACTTCAAGTCAGTATCTATAAACACCCTTAACTATTATAATATAGTCAAGCTCACTTAAAAGTGTTATAAATTAATTATAAAACCAAATTGTTATTATAAAGACCATGACTTACTCACCAGATTTTCGTAGACAAGTTCTTAAAAGTATAGGTGACGGTATGAGCTATGTTCAAGCGGCTGAATTCTATAGTCTCAGCCCAACCATCATATAAAACTGGTCGAGACATGTTCATAGCAAAACAACAAGACAAACCAAACCAAACCCTATAAAAATACTAGATGATGTGCTACTTAATGATATCAAGGAACATCCTAATGATTAGCAGTACGAAAAAGCTCGTCGTTTAAACTGTAGTAAAACAGGCATTTACCATGCCTTAAAGCGCCTTGGTATCAGTCAAAAAAAACCTTAAAGTATCCAAAAGCGTGCCTAATAAAAAGAGCGGCGTATCACATTAAGTTAAATAGCTTCACACAGCAAGGCTACCCTATTGTATATATGGACGAGAGTGGCTTTGAGGCGAGGACTATTCGTCCTTAAGGCTATATATCGATAGGTAAATCTTGTATTGATCGCTATAACTGGCAAGCAAAAAGCGTGCTAATTTCATCGGTGCTCTCTATGAAAAGATGCTGTTTGCGCTTGATTACTTTAAGCACAACATTAACAGCAGCATATTCTACCACTGGTATAAATACACGTTAATTCCAAGTCTTAAAACCAAATGCGTGATTGTCATGGGTAATGCCCGTTTTCATAAAAATAAATGTATTAAAAACTACTTAATAGACATGGACATCGTATTCTATGGCTACCACCGTACAGCCCTGATTTAAATCCCATTGAAAAGAAGTAGGCACAAGCGAAGTTTCTACACCAAGATTGGATAGAAAATGATTTGCCTAAACTGTTTTATCATATGGATCGTATCCCTTTTATTCTGTATTGACTATATATCTGAATGTTGAATATTTAAATACTCTAAAGACTTTTGTAATTTCTTTATCTTATTTTTATTATAGATTAGAAATACTATCTTTGGATTATAAATTATGAGTCTAGAAAGTAATAACTTTATATAATAATATCCTCTCGACTCAACCCTAAGAAGGTTATTTTTTTTTAGCTTGAGGATGTCTACTTTTTCTCTTGGAATGAGAATACGTTTTCTAGCCCAACCACTATTTATTTTTCTAGTATTTTCTTTAAGTATATAACTAGTTAACTTTAAATTACTCTTGTGATAGTATTCTTTACTATCGAAATCCTGAAATGTTTTTCCGATTATTAAACTGATTTTATCGTAAACTACACCTTCCACAAGAGCTGAAGATGAGATACTCAAAAAGTACTTAGATTTCAAAATATCATCAGAGTCTAGGTCAGAAATAACTGTCACGTTATCATAACTGTTTAAAGTCGACCTTAATTCTATGAAATAATTATCTGAAGTGTTATCTCTAGCTTTATATTTAAATCTTACTTCAGGGTTGGATACTATTATTTTCTTTAGCAACTCTTTCCATCTTATTTCATCTTCAGCACTAGAGAGAATTTCTGTTTGTTCAAATATTATTGCACTCTCTTTTGGACTATTATTATTCACTACATGCGAGCATAATTTTAAGTTCAACCAACTCATTCCATAAGCTATACCATTATCTCTACATCCAAGAGCTTTACAAATCTTTTTGTATAGTTGGTAGTCCGCCTTTGAGTTCAACCAAACTTGGTCTGCATTTACTCTACTTATAAAGGCATCTAATTGATAATGACTAACGATACCAGGAAATATCGAAATTACCTTAGTTTGTGTACTGGCTAACCTACTAATAACATGATTTAGAAGGTATCCCCCCAAACAAGCAACGACATAATCATAGTCGACCAGAGAATCCAAATTGTCTTTTTGAAGATACAATATTTCTTTGAAATTTTTTGGATGATAAATTGCATCAATACCTATAAACACAGGTTGGCAATTATATTGTGCGCATACCCTTAAGGCTGTCGATTTGACAGCCTTAAAATGAGAGTCTCTTTTAAATAGAAAAGCAATTTTCAATGTCTAGCTCACTTGATTTTTTTTGAGCTGCTCACCTTTGCCAATATTAGTTTGAGCAGTTTTACCAATTAATGATTCATATTGGTCAACTAAGAAGTCTCCAGTTCCAGGACGACGTACCCATAAATTCTCTTCGGTAAAGGTTTCACCTTCCTCGATATCCTTATAAGCGACTACAGAAGCGAAAGCAAAATCAATTGTTGATTTTTCTTCAGCAACTGCACCCTTAGAACCGCCACGAGCTTTTGCAATAGCCTTGCTACCTTTAATAAGCTCGGCCATCCCATCAGAGTCCATAGAACAATTGATATCTGGACCCGCGCGATCGAAACTATCCGTGAAATGACGCTCTAGTACGCTAGCTCCTAATGCTACTGCTCCTAAGCATGCATAATTATCTACACAGTGGTCAGACAGCCCAATCACAGCATTAGGGAACGCCTCTTCCAATTCGGTCAATGCACCTAAACGTACCAATTCGTATGGAGTCGGATATACGTTCGTGCAATGTAAAAGTGAATATGGTACTTTTGCAGATTCCAATATTTCGACAGACTTTCGAATACTTTCAATACTATTCATACCAGTGGATAAGATAATAGGCTTACCAAATGAGGCAACAAGTTTGATAAGTGGATAGTTGTTACATTCACCCGACCCTATTTTATAAGCTTCTACACCCATACGTTTGAGACGGTAGGCTGCTTCTCTTGAAAAAGGAGTACTAATGAATATCATCCCTTTAGACTCAATATACTCTTTAAGAGCAGTTTCATCTTCTTCGTTCAGCGCACACCTTTCCATGATTTCATAGATAGACACGTCTGCATTACCTGGAATTACAGATTTCGCTTCTTCAGACATCTCATCTTCTACTACGTGTGTTTGATGTTTTACCATCTCTGCACCAGCTCTATGAGCTGCGTCTACCATTTCTTTAGCAACGTCTAAAGAGCCTTCGTGATTAATTCCAATTTCCGCAATAACTAACGGTTCAAAATCATAGCCGATATCGCGATTTCCGATTTTAAAGCTTGGTTTCATAATGTTCTACCTTTAATAATTAAGTTGGCTCTATCTAAATCTGCATGACTATCAATATCAATAGACTCCTCTTCATCCATTGCAATAAATTTTACAGGTTGGCAGAAAAAGGACTCATTTTTAATCAAGTTTTTGAAAGAAACGATATAAACAGCTCCATTGATACGTAATGCTTTTGGTAATAACTGTCTTGGAGCCTCTAAATCTGAAATATCCCTTATGGGAACCATTTGACCATCAACATCTTGAACGACAACTTTGTAAGGGTGATGTTCACATTCAGTCACCGATACTACAGAATTTACAGAGATATCGCTTTCGTATTCATCTATACAAGCCTCTATATTTTCAACTTCACGTAATGGACTAGTAGGCTGTAAAAGAATACATATTTCATTAGAAAGCTGCATCTCACAATATATATCTTTCAAAACTTCAATAGTTTTTGCACTGTCTGATGATGTAAGTTCTCGTCTTTCATGAACTTCAGCATCGTGTAGTAATGCTTCTTCCATTATATTTTTAGAATCTGTAGATACGATCACTCTACTAATGCTAGGTATAGATTTGGCTGACTTTATAGCTCTGGCTAATAGAGAAGTACCATCGACTAACTGTAAATTTTTATCTTTTATACCCTTTGAACCACCGCGCGCTGGTATAACTGCAATATATGTCATAGTTACTTAACCCCAGATTCATAGATCCACAAAAACTTTTTGAACTGGGATATCCCACATTCTTTTACTAACGATATGAGACTCAAATAGCTCAGTACTATTTCCCTTACCAAACCAAGTAGATTTCTCAACATCAAGTGTGTCAATCTTCGTAAGAGATTGCTTAATATCTTCTTCTGAATAAGCACAATCCAACACTGAAGGACCTCTAAAGCGAGAGTTTTGACGAGTACCTATATTTATACTTGGTAAGCCATAGAAAGGAGCTTCTCTTACTCCGGCACTTGAATTACCTATAATAAACTCCGAATTTTTCAGTAGAACTAAGAAGAACTCAAAGTTGATGGAAGGAAATATTCTAAAACTTGGATTGTCTTCATACGTTTCGATAACATCTAACAACTTCAAACTACCAGGATCATTATTTGGGTAGATAACTATATAGTTTCTACCTGAGCTATCAAGAACTCTAAATAGATTCTCAGCATATAGTTTAATATCTTTTTCTTCACTGGTTACAGGATGGAACATCACAATACCGTAGTTTTCGTAGTCAATTTCGTAATGTTTTTTTGCTGCTTTTAGACTAGGTAAACTTGCAGAGTCCATAATATCTAAATCAGGAGAACCTATAATAAAGATAGCATTATTATTTTCACCCATTTGAATCAGTCTTTGCTTAGCTTCGTCATTAGCAACCATATGAATATGAGAAAGCTTAGTAATAGAATGTCTTATTGAGTCATCGATAGTTCCTGATAACTCACCACCTTCTATATGACATACTCGAATATGATTAAGAGCTCCTACTGTAGCTCCAGCCAACGCTTCTATACGATCTCCATGTACAACGATCATATCAGGTTCGATAGAATTTACTAACCTTGAGATGATACTAATAGTATTAGACAATATAGAGCACATGGGCTCATCAATATGTTGGTTTGAGATAAGATAACTATTCTTATATTTCTGCTTTTTTACTTCATTGAAAGTTGAACCATATAGCTTCATCATATGCATCCCTGTTACTAAGACGTGAAGCTCAAAACCTTCCATACTTTCAACTTTATCCATTAAGCTTTTTATTTTACCGAAATCTGCTCTAGTACCTGTTACAAACAATATTTTCTTCATATACAAATTTCGTCCGATTTTGAATAAAAAACACCTCATTGTAGGGTTGTAGTAAAGTTTTTTCAAGGTGTTAATTTAGGGGGTAGAAGGGATCAAATCTACGTTGTTTACTCGTTTATTTACTTTTATCAATGTAAGCTTTAACTGATAAGCCTTACAAAATATTCATAATAGTAAATATATTTATGATCGGCCCTAAAACTTAACCAAAAATATTTGATTTTTAGAATAAAAAACCGATTATCGCCATAATTGTTTACTTTATCCAAGTTATCATAACAATACCTTAGTACGATAGCTTGGTAAGCTCTACTCGTAGCGATATTAAGATCTATTAAACATATTCTTTTTATCGACTAAAAAAAACACCCCAATATAGGAGTGTTTCTTCTAATAATATTTTATGCCTATATATCAGAACTAGATCTGTATTACCAACCAGTAACTTCTTTTAACTTATCACCGATTTTAGCTGGATCGCGAGTATACGCGATGCCTGCATCTTCAAAGGCTTTGAATTTCTCTTCAGCAGTACCTTGACCACCAGAGATGATAGCGCCAGCATGACCCATACGCTTGCCTTCAGGAGCCGTTACACCAGCGATGTAACCAACGACTGGCTTAGTCACGTTTTCTTTGATATAAGCAGCTGCTTCTTCTTCAGCCGTACCACCGATCTCACCGATTAGTACGATAGCTTCGGTTTGTGGATCGTCTTGGAACAGTTTTAGCGCGTCGATCTGGTTCATACCAGGGATAGGATCACCGCCGATACCGATACAGGTTGACTGACCAAAGCCAAGCTTCGTCGTTTGCGCAACCGCTTCATACGTTAGCGTACCAGAGCGTGAGATGATACCGACTTTACCTGGCTGATGGATATGGCCTGGCATGATACCGATTTTGCACTGGCCTGGCGTGATGACACCTGGGCAGTTAGGGCCAACCATACGTACATCATCTGCTTCTTCGATATAACGCTTTGCTTTTAGCATATCGATCGTCGGTACGCCTTCAGTGATCACAACGATAAGCTTTACGCCTGCATCGACAGCTTCTACGATAGAATCTAGTACGAATGGTGCTGGTACATAGATAACTGATGCATCAGCTTGAGTCGCTTCCATCGCTTCCGCCATGGTGTTAAATACTGGTAGGCCTAAGTGCGTTTGCCCGCCTTTACCTGGCGTGACACCGCCAACGACTTTAGTACCGTATTCGATGGCTTGCTCAGAGTGGAACGTACCGTTTTTACCAGTGAAACCTTGTACCAATACTTTGGTATCTTTATCAATTAATACACTCATTGTTTTTTCCTTGTATTCGGTTGTCTTGTAATAGCAGCTTGTAAACTGATATATCGTTGAATATTAACGATTCATCATCACTAAAACTGCTATTACGCTTTGACTACTATATTCAAGACTCTATATATAGAGAATTATGCTTGAACTGCGTCGACAATTTTTTGTGCTGCATCTGCAAGGCCCTGAGCTGACGTCAGCTTCAGACCAGACTCTTCTAGGATCTGCAAGCCTAATTCAGCGTTGTTACCTTCTAGACGTACTACGACTGGTACTTGTACATCAACTTCTTTGACTGCTGCGATGATCGCTTCTGCAATCATGTCACAGCGTACGATACCGCCAAAGATGTTGATTAGAACGCCTTCGACACTGCTGTCTTCTAAAATGATTTTGAACGCTTCAACCACACGGTCTTTAGTTGCGCCGCCGCCAACGTCTAGGAAGTTAGCAGGCTTGCCGCCATACAATTTGATGATGTCCATAGTCGCCATAGCCAGACCAGCACCGTTGACCATACAACCGATGTTGCCTTCTAGGGCCACATAGTTTAGATCAAATTCAGCCGCTTTTAGCTCACGCTCGTTTTCTTGCGTTTTGTCTTGTAGTGCTGCGATTTTTGGTAGACGATATAGTGCGTTTGAGTCGATACCGATTTTGCCATCAACACAAACGATCTCGCCGTTTTCACGAACTGCTAGCGGGTTGACTTCAAGTAAGGCAAAATCATTTTCGACGAATGCTTGATAAGCGCCAGTCATGATTTTTACAAACTGGTTGATTTGTTTACCTTCTAAACCCAACTGAAACGCGACATCACGCGCTTGGTAAGGCATTAGACCTACCAATGGATCTACGCTCACTTTAAAGATTTTTTCTGGCGTCTCATTAGCGACTTCTTCGATATCGACACCGCCTTCAGTTGATGCCATAAAGGTAACGCGGCGCGTAGAACGATCGACAACTGCGCCAAGATATAGCTCAGTTTGTACTGGGTACATATCTTCTGCAACCAATACGAAGTTGACTGGTTGACCATCAGCGTCAGTTTGGAAGGTTACTAGATTAGTACCGATAAGCTCATCAGCGACTTGCTTAGCTTCTTCACGAGTCTTAACCAGCTTTACACCACCAGCTTTACCGCGACCACCAGCATGGACCTGTGCTTTGATAACGGCGATATCCGTTGGGGTTTTATCAAAGGCAGCTGCTGCTTCGTCGCCACTATGGGCAATGATGCCTTCTTGAATTGGCAAACCGTAGCTTTTTAATAGCTCTTTTGCTTGATACTCATGTAAATTCATTGATTGTATCCTTTATTTTTTACAATTAATAAAAAGTGAAAATAAGTGCACGATAATATTTATATAGTGCACTTATAGCCGTAGCTCCAGTGGTTATAACGCTTATCGTTATAACCCTTATCATAAGCATAGTCATCATGATCATCATAGTTATCATAGTCATGACGTCTACTGTACTACGGTCAATTTATACCTTAATACCTACTCGGTAAACGTTAGCGATTACTTACGTTTTTTACGCTGAATGGCGTGAATAGCACGGCCATCGGCTGATAGTGCCGCTTCGTGTACGGCTTCTGATATCGTTGGATGCGCAAACGTCATTAGCTGCAAGTCTTCAACACTAGAAACAAACTCCATCGCAATCATACCTTGATGGACGATATCACCAGCACCAGCTGAGATAGCATGCATGCCTAATAGGCGGTCTGTTTTTGCATCAGCAACGACTTTGATAGAGCCTTGCGCTTCACTTTGCGCAAGAGCACGGCCGTTAGCAGCTAGGTTAAATGAACCAGTTTTGACTTCATAGCCTGCTTCAGTCGCTTCTTGTTCAGTCAAACCAACCCATGCGATTTCTGGATGCGTATAGATAACGTTGATAATAGTATCATAGTTGACTTGTGCTTTTTCACCATGGATACGCTCAACCGCCATCATGCCCTCTTCCATTGCTTTATGCGCCAGCATAGGACCACGGACTAAATCACCGATTGCATATACACCATCAAGATTGGTTTTACATTGGTCATTCACGTCAATCAGACCACGTTCAGTCAAGGTAACACCGCTGTCATCACCCAGTAGTTTTTCAGAGTAAGCACGGCGGCCAACACAAACGATGAGCTTATCAAAACGCTCCTCGCTCGATTCGCCTTTGTTTTCACTAGTGACGACGACTTCATCTCCTTGTACTTCAGCATTGGTGACTTTGGTATCGACACGGATATCAAGGCCTTGCTTTTTAAACATCTTACGAGATTCTTTAGCGATGTCTTTATCAGCAGCGGCTAAAAATTCAGGTAGCGCTTCGTATACAACCACTTCACTACCTAAGCGACGCCATACAGAGCCAAGCTCAAGGCCGATAACACCAGCACCGATAACGCCTAAACGTTTAGGCACTTCAGTGAAATCAAGCGCGCCTGTTGAGTCAACGATACGATCGCCGTCAGTTTTGGCGACTGGAATCTCGATAGGCACAGAGCCTGCTGCCAAAATAACGTTTTTTGCAGTGATGGTGGTCTCAGATTCATCTTCTAAAGCGACAAACTTAACTTTTTTGTCACCACCTTTACCGTCAACTAACGTGCCCCAGCCTTGTAGCCAGTCAACGCCGTTACCTTTTAATAATGCTGCTACACCGCCAGTCAACTGCTTAACAATACCTTCTTTACGCTCTATCATTTGCTCGATGTTGATAGAGACGTCGCCTGTACTAATGCCATGCTCATCAAGATCATGTTTAGTCGCTTCATAACGATGCGAGCTGTCAAGGAGTGCTTTTGATGGGATACAACCGACGTTTAAGCACGTACCGCCAAGAGCAGGCTCGCCTTTATAAACGCGTTTTTC
Organism: Psychrobacter sp. 1Y4; assembly: GCF_051847555.1. Lineage (NCBI taxonomy): Bacteria > Pseudomonadati > Pseudomonadota > Gammaproteobacteria > Moraxellales > Moraxellaceae > Psychrobacter > Psychrobacter sp. 1Y4. The sequence goes on from NZ_JBPYDE010000005.1 coordinate 48,643, forward strand.
GATACAAGCCACACTCATACCCAGCTGTCCTGCACGGATAGCTGCTTCATAACCACCGGGACCGCCGCCAATGACGACCAAATCATAATTGTCTTTCATAGTCCGTTCCTATTTCAAATTTTATACTATGCCTAAAAGCTTGAGTAACCAGAAAAACCGGTGCAAACGCTACCTATTAGTAGACTAAGCAAGTTTGACATGGCCAATCATATTTTTTAGGTTTGGTATTCGTTATCGTTTAAGCTATTAAGCAATTTATTAATAACAAACGTAATCAGCCAGCAGATAACCGTATAGTCAATACACTACTTCAGTATCTTATGCCGTATAACGCTGATGTGTAACCGTGAGAATTGCAGAATAACTGGGAGAGCTTTTGTCACAAAGCTAAAAAAGCTTGTATCGGTGATTACCAATACAAGCTTAAACACTTATAGATCTAATAGTAATAATGATGGATCTTCAACGAGCTCTTTGATAGTCACTAAGAACTGTACCGCCTCTTTACCATCAATCATACGGTGGTCGTAAGACAGCGCCAGATACATCATCGGTAGGATTTCAACTTTGCCATCAACAGCCATTGGGCGATCATTGATAGCATGCATACCTAAAATAGCCGTTTGCGGCGGATTCAAGATAGGCGTTGACATCAGTGAGCCAAAGACACCGCCGTTTGAGATAGTGAACGTACCACCAGTCATCTCATCTAGACCTAATTTGCCTTCTTGTGCTTTACCGCCAAGCTCACGGATTTTGCTTTCGACATCTGCCATGCTCATGCGATCGGTATCACGCAATACTGGCACAACTAGGCCGCGATCTGATGAGACGGCAACACCGATATCATAAAAACCATGATAAACGATATCATCGCCATCTAATGAGGCGTTTACTGCTGGGAAACGTTTTAGCGCTTCGGTAGCGGCGCGTACGAACAATGACATAAAGCCTAGACGTACACCATGACGTTTTTCAAACTTCTCTTTATACTTAGTACGTAAGTCCATCAACGGCTTCATGTTGACTTCGTTAAACGTCGTTAGCATCGCTGTATCTTGTGATGCTGACAATAGACGCTCAGCAACACGCTTACGTAAACGGGTCATTGGTACGCGTTTTTCAGTACGCTCGCCCGTTGACTCAGCGACAGGACGACCACTGTCAGACTTGATAGAGCTATCAGCTTTTAGCTTTGGGCTTGCCATGTCAGTCTTGGTTACTCGGCCGCCGCGACCACTGCCTTCGACTTCTTTAGGATTTACGCCACTTTCTTTGGCAGCTTTACGTACCGCTGGACTTTGATCTTTATGATCGGCTTCATCATGCGGCGCATCTGGACGACTTGGGGTATCGCCATAACCAGTTTCTTTTTGTTGTACTGGTGCAGCAGGTTGATCTGGATCTACGGCTGGCGCTTCATTAGAGCCAGCATCAGAACTGCCACTTGCGCCAGCTTCGAACTCTGCGATTAAGTCAGCTGATTCAACAGTATCATCGACTTGCTTGACGATTTTGGTCACTACACCGTCATCAGGTGCAACGACTTCTAATACTACTTTATCAGTTTCGATCTCTGCTAATAGGTCATCACGATTAACCTGTTGACCTTCAGTGACATGCCATTCAACAATCGTGCCGTCGGCAATCGATTCTGGAAAAACGGGGGCATTGATTTCAGCCATCGATATACTCCTTAGATTTAGATATTACTATTTATTATTACGTCGTGATAGACAGCTATTTCCTATTTAAGGATATGTCATTAATAAAAACATACCCTCATACCTCATTTACTTCTTGATCATATAACCATGTAATAGGAGCTAACTGCTATCGTCTCATTGATTAATCTTATATTGGTGACACTTATTCAGCCAATTTATCCACACTAACACCTAGACTCTCGGCAACCAGTGTTTGCTGCTGCTGAGCATGCAACTTTGGTGAACCAGTCGCTGGCGCTGCACTAGGAGGACGTGCTACTGGATCCATCACTTTCGCTTTAGTCGGATGCGGTACCACAATACGGAACATATGCGGCGCTAAATAATACCAAGCACCTTGGTTCAATGGTTCTTCTTGTGACCAAACGATCTCTTCTAGATTGCTGTATTTTTCTATCTCAGCAATCAAGCGTTTTTCTGGAAGTGGATATAACTGCTCAATACGAACGATGGCCACATGCTCCAGACCCAATGCGCGGCGCTGCTCAAGTAGGTCATAATAAACTTTACCACCGCACAGTACCAAACGTGTGATCTGATCGGCGTTTTGCTGATCAATCTCTGGTAGTACTGTTTCAAATTTGCCGTTAGCAAGCTCTTCTAATTGTGAAGTTGCAAGCTTATGACGTAATAAGCTTTTGGGTGACATCACGATCAAGGGTTTACGAATTGGACGTACTGCTTGACGACGTAGTGCATGATAGATTTGCGCTGGCGTAGTCGGAGTAATGACCTGCATATTGTCTTCAGCACATAACTGTAAAAAGCGCTCAAGACGTGCTGAAGAATGTTCAGGGCCTTGACCTTCATAACCATGTGGTAAGAGCATCGTTAGACCGCAAACACGCTGCCATTTGGTCTCACCACTAGAGATAAACTGGTCGATAACCACCTGCGCACCGTTAACGAAATCGCCAAACTGCGCTTCCCATACAATCAACGCGTTAGGAACTGTCGTTGCATAGCCATACTCAAAGGCTAGTACCGCTTCTTCTGATAGCAATGAGTTGTAGGTGGCAAAACGCGCTTGGGTCTCGCTTATATGCGCAAGTGGCACATACATACTGCCATCGTTGACGTTATAAATTTCGCTATGGCGATGTGAGAAAGTACCGCGGCCAACATCTTCACCAGTGATACGTACTAATACATCATCATTGTCGACAAGAGAAGCATAAGCAAGCGTTTCTGCTGCGCCCCAGTTAAGAGGCTCTTCACCAGTTTGCATCGCTAAACGCTGATCAACAAGCTTTTGCACTTGACGCTGTAGCTTATAACCTTCTGGCATTTTCGCCATGCGGTGACCATACTCTTTTAACTTTTCGATATCGACACTGGTATCCCAATCGTCAACCAAGTCATGACCTAAATACGGTTTCCAGTTAACAAAAAGCGCTTCATCAGGATCGTTGACTAAAGAATTCACCACATAATCACCACGATCTAGCGACTCACGGTATAAGTCCTCGTAGTTTTTGGCTTTTTCTTCATCGATCACACCAGCTTCTACTAATTGCTGTGCATAGAGTGCACGAGTCGTTGGTAACTTTTTGATAACGGCATACATCAATGGCTGAGTTGCAGAAGGCTCATCGGCTTCGTTGTGACCGTTACGGCGATAACAAAACAGATCGATAATAATATCTTTATCAAACTCATGACGGTAATCAAGTGCAAGCTGCGCGGCAAAAACAACCGATTCAGGATCATCACCGTTTACATGTAAAATAGGAGCATGAACCATTTTGGCGACATCGGTACAGTATTCTGTCGAACGCAAATCTTCTTGACGACTGGTCGTAAAGCCAACTTGGTTGTTTATGACAATATGTACCGTACCACCCGTGGTATAAGCACGCGTCTGTGACATCTGAAAAGTCTCTTGCACCACGCCTTGACCAGCAAACGCTGCATCACCATGCACAACAATTGGCAATACTGAGTTGCCATCTTTATCATTATGACGAGCTTGATCATTACGGCGTACTTGACGTGCGCGTACTGAACCTTGTAGTACTGGAGCAACAATCTCAAGGTGCGATGGGTTAAAGGCCAGTGCTAAATGCGCTTCACCGCCTGGTGTCATTACATTAGATGAATAACCATTGTGGTATTTGACATCGCCTGAGCCTTTTTCTGGCTGTACTTTCCCATCAAACTCGTCAAATAGATCAGCAGGATTTTTACCCAAGACGTTAACCAATAAGTTAAGACGTCCACGGTGAGCCATACCGATAACCATCTCTTTGGTACCGTAACTACCAGCACGTTGAATGATTTCGCTAACCGCAGGAATAAAGCTTTCGCCGCCTTCTAAACCAAAACGTTTTACGCCCGTATATTTACGCGCTAAGTACTTCTCTAATCCTTCAGCAGCCGTCAAACGCTCCAAAATAGATAAGCGTTTTTCCTCGTCAAACTTGATATAACCTAGATTGGTCTCGAGATACTTTTCCATCCAACGTTTTTCGGTACTGGTGGTCACGTGCATGTACTCTACACCGATATGACGGCAATAGACGCGCTCCATAATTTCGATAATTTCACGCAATGGCGCTTCTTTTTTACCGATATTAAGATCGCTAGTAGGATATACAGTATCGAGATCGGCTTCTGATAAGCCATGGTAAGCGAGGGTCAAATCTTCGACTTCAGCGCGCGGATGCAGCTCTAAAGGATCAAGCTGTGCACGGCGATGACCACGACGACGATACGCCGAAATCAATTGCTGGACAGCCATCTGTTTAGGGTCTGCACAGTCTTCTGGGGTGCTTGTAGTTGTATTGTCAGAGGCGGGGCCAACTTTATTGGCTGTCTGATTACGGGCAAGCAATAAGAATTGATCTTTAATGGCATTATGCTTGGCATCGTTAGGAGATTGGTACTGCTTAAAATAATCTTGCCAATCCGTATCGACACTGTCTGGGTCGCTTAAAAACTGCTCATAAAGGGATTCGATATAAAGGGCATTGTCAGCGGCAAGTTCAGTATGTTCTACGCCGGCTGCTTCTTTCGTTATACTATTCATAATAATCGTCTATTTGATAGATAAATGAATGGAATCGTGCTTATTATTGTGTGTTCTATTATACGCTAAGCTTTTAAAAAAGTTGGTATACATCATGAAATACTATTTACTAGTTATTACTTATCGATAGTTACTGTTCTTGAGTAATAGTTTGTGAATAATGGTCATTGACTGATTACGCTAAGCGCTACTTATGATCGCTTGATATTATAAATGAGTATGAGCCACGATAATATCAAGTCCAAGCTTCACTGATGTTAGTCACTTAGATAAACAATTGCTTTGCAAAAAATGTTTAAAAACCATTTAAAGTGTCATCTATAACGAGCATACACTGCTGTATAAGGTAACATGCATAAATTACCTGACATAGTTTGTTTGTTCAATACTAAGTATTTACATATTAAATATTAACTATTACTTTTCGAATATTAGTCATCACTTTACGGACATCAGGCGTATATTATTAATGATGGCATGGCTAAAAGTTCGTAGAGAGTTAGTGTAAAGAGTCTATTTTTTAACGTTGTTTAGTAGCGCTATGATAACATTTTTATGAAGCAATATTTATCATAAGTTGCGAAACACCAACTTTATTTATAAGACAGTCTTGATTATGACAGACGTTACTTTCCTAAAAAACTCATAAAGAAACGATTTCTTCGCGCTAAACGAATCTTTAACTTTTACAATCGACAAAATTGTATGATGACCTATCAAATCAACAAGCTTTTTATCATGTATAAATTGTACAGGTAAATAATAGTCAATCTATAATCTCTTACATGCTACCAACGTACTGTACGCATAGACTTACATTAGTTAAGATAAATGACTCTCTTCTTGCTAATCTAGCAATAGAGCATCTTGTGCAATAAAAAAACCGCCTGATTAACAGACGGTGTCTTTGTATGTATAAGAATACCTAGATATTTGGTTAACCAGCTTGATCTAATAATAAATTACGTAGGTTGCCGATCGCTTTAGTAGGGTTTAGACCTTTTGGACAGACCGATACACAGTTCATAATACCGCGGCAACGGAATAGGCTGAACGGATCATCCAAGCGTGCTAGGCGAGCTTGGGTATCAGTATCACGGCTATCAACCACAAAGCGGTTGGCATTAAGTAGTGCTGCTGGTCCTAAGAACTTATCAGGGTTCCACCAAAATGACGGACAGCTGGTAGAACAGCAAGCACATAAGATGCATTCGTACAGACCATTCATCTTTTCACGCTGCTCAGGTGACTGCAAACGCTCGGTTGGCGGCGCTGGCTGCTCATTGATCAAGTACGGATGTACTTTTTCGTATTGCTCATAGAACTGGTTCATATCAACGACTAAGTCACGGACAACAGGTAAGCCCGGCAATGGACGAACAGTAACTTTTTCAGGCAATGTGTTCATGTTAATCAAACAGGCCAAACCATTTTTACCATTAATGTTTACGCCATCAGAACCACAGATGCCTTCGCGACATGAGCGGCGAAAGGTGATGGTTTCATCTTCCTTTTTGAGACGCAATAACACATCAAGCAACATACGATCTGAGTCTTGTAGCTCAATCGTATAAGTCTGCATGCGCGGCGCTGCGTCCACATCAGGATCGTAGCGATAGATTTCGATGGTGCGAGTACCTCGGCTCATAATGCTAAACTCCACACGTAGGTGATGGCGGGCATACAAAATGTGCATCATACCAGCGCTATTGTTCAATTTATATCATAGCACTGGTATAAGCTTGTAGCTAGCGGTCACCTTTTTAATAAATTAATAAGGGATAAAACGGTAATCCTATACGTATACAAGATGCATGTCGTATAAAATTAATAAACGCGAACTTTTGGCTCAACATAATCGACAGTTAGTGGAACTTTACGAACTGGCTTGTAGATAATACGGTTGCCTTCAGAATACCATAGAGTATGCTTCATCCAGTCGTGATCATTACGACCGTTTGGTGCGTAATCATCGTCTTCTGGACGATCGTAGTCAGAGACACTGTGTGCACCGCGGCTCTCATGTCGACTCGCTGCTGATATCATCGTGGCTTTTGCAACTTCATACAGATTAGCGACTTCAAATGCTTCGATACGAGCTGTATTAAATACTTGTGATTTATCAGCCAAATGAATCTGATCAATCTTCTCGCCCAATGCTAGGATTTTCTCTACGCCTTCATCCATCAATGCTTGCGTACGGAATACACTTGCATGCTTTTGCATAGTTGCACGAATCTCATCTGCCACGTCTTGCGCATTGTAGCCTTCTGTAGATTGCTGCAATTTATCCAAACGACGTACCGTAAAGTCTAGTACATGCGGGTCGAGCGGCTTGTAGTTATGATCAGCATGATGATATTCATCAACGATATGCTTACCTGCTGCACGTCCAAATACTAATAAATCAAGCAATGAGTTGGTACCTAAACGGTTGGCACCATGGACACTAACACACGCACACTCACCAATAGCATATAGACCTTTGACGACATCGCCTTTGGCATAAAGACCGTCTTCATCCTTACCCGCTTCTAAATCTGGTACAACCACTTGACCATGAATCGTAGTAGGAATACCGCCCATCATATAATGAATGGTAGGGATAACTGGAATAGGCTCTTTAGTGATATCAACGTTCGCAAAGTTTTTACCAATCTCAAATACCGATGGTAGGCGCTTCATGATGGTATCTACCCCTAAATGCGTCATATCCATAACGATATGATCTGCATTGGGACCACAACCACGACCTTCTTTGATCTCTTGGTCCATAGAGCGCGATACCAGATCACGGGGTGCTAAGTCTTTAACGGTTGGGGCATAACGCTCCATAAAGGCTTCACCGTCTTTATTACGTAAGATTGCCCCTTCACCGCGGCAACCTTCAGTCAACAGCACCCCTGCTCCGTGAACACCCGTTGGATGGAACTGCCAAAACTCCATATCTTGTAATGGAATGCCAGCGCGAACCGCCATACCAATACCGTCACCAGTGTTAATATAAGCGTTGGTAGAAGCGGCAAAAATACGACCAGCACCGCCTGTCGCTAACACCGTAATCGGTGACTGGAACACAGCTACCGCGCCTGTTTCTTGCTCAAGTGCTACCACACCATTGATGTTGCCAGCTTCGTCTTTGATCAAATCAAGTGCAATCCACTCGATAAAGAACTCAGTACCTTGCTGTAAGTTTTTCTGATACAAAGTGTGTAATAGTGCGTGACCAGTACGGTCAGCAGCAGCGCAAGCACGTTGAACCGCTTTTTCACCATAGTTCGACGTATGACCACCAAATGGACGCTGGTAAATCGTGCCATCTTCGTTACGGTCAAATGGCATACCCATGTGCTCAAGCTCATAGACGACTTTTGGCGCTTCACGGCACATATACTCGATAGCGTCTTGATCACCCAACCAATCTGAGCCTTTTACAGTATCATAAAAGTGAAAGTGCCAGTTGTCGTTACTCATGTTACCTAAGCTTGCCCCAATACCGCCCTGCGCTGCAACTGTGTGCGAACGGGTTGGGAATACTTTGGTCAAAACTGCAACCTTCATACCCGCTTCAGCCAAATGTAGTGAAGCACGCATACCTGAACCGCCACCACCGACGATGACTGCATCGTAATTTAAGGTTTTGATGTTACTAATGGTATTATCTTGTCTTGTTGCCATTACGGTTTTCCTAATGCTTGTGAAGTAAATATAAGGAAGTCCAATCAAATATCACGTCAGATTTTTAAGCGTCTTTTGACCATGCTCATCAATCTAGTAATATTTGTAGACCACCTTTAGCCACTTACTAAAATTTGCATATTCTTCATCATACTCAGCTTAGGATGTCTGTCGCTCAATAAGCTTTGTAACGGTGCTCACTACATGATGTCGCGTACTCTATAGTTATGGATACGCCTAATTGACACTGTAAATCCGCCCAATACAATATGATGAATCTAATATGGCCACTGACTGACTGCTTTTAAAGGCGTTAAAAGCAATTAAAGTTAACTATACAGTCTGTCATCGTAGCGTCTAAAAATGAGGTGTCTATAATAATTAAACAGCCACAACACCGAAGCCACTACCCCAAAAGATCATAACTCCCCAGAATAGATAAACTAAAATGGCGATAATCATTAAGGTTTGTAATACCATACGTAGTTTTGGCGCGCTTTCACCCATCTTACCAGAGGTAATATAGTCAGTGAATATGGTCCACATACCGACCCAAGCGTGGCCAGCAAGTGCAAGTACCGCAACCAAACTGAATAGACGCATAGGCAAACTGGTCATAAAGTCAGACCATTCGATAAAAGTCACATCACCATGCATCAAAAAGAAGCCAAGTAACACGACGCTATAGACTGCTAGGACAACGGCACTAATACGCTGGACTACCCAATCACGTGTGCCTGAGCCTGTCAGACCAGTGGCGCTTTTGATTCCTGAATCATTTTTTATCATTAGAACATCACCCATACAAATGACGCGACAATTAGAATCGCTGCAATCACTAAACTGACAACAGACACCATACGTGCTGATTTCAGCTCTTCGTTGTTACCGTTATCAGCAAATAAATGCTTGATACCCATTACAAAATGATATGCAATCGATGCAACGAATATCCATGCTAAAAAGCGAACAAAAACATTATCAAATACGGTTGCAAAGCTTTCAGGTGACGCAAGAGAGGTCTGTAACAACCAAAGCATGACAGGGATTAATAAGAATAGAACAATGCCAGATATACGATGTAGAATTGAAGCTATCGCAATCGGTGAGCGATTAACGGCCATCACTTGGCTCAAAGGCAGATCAATAGGTCGGTTGCTTTTCACAGCGGGCATCCTTTTTGCGGTTATACTCCTGTATCTACTATCAACGCTAAGCAGGAATCTATCCTACCAAACATTTAGCAACACATGAGACGAATAAAGTAAGGAAGAGCTAGCTGACTGTGCTAGTTTACGCTAGGCATTCATATGCATTCAACAGATAAAACATTCACGATTAACTGTCTATATTATTAATACAATGCTTGCTCATCGTCAGTAGTCATAGCACTCATACACGATACTTATATGACGATCACAATTTGCAAGTTGAACACATGGCTATGTTTTAATTAAGTCGATTGTTTTGCTTGAATCAACTATTCTGTCTGTCTAAATTTAAGATACTAGATTCTTTAACCCTACGTATTTTTATTCATATTTTATAGTTGACTGTCTTTTAAGAGGTTCAGTTAACTGGTCTATTTTTAATTGATTCCTTAATAAAAACAGACATTGTCATTTGACTGCCTGCTAAGACACAAACGGTCTTAGAATCAATATAAAAATAGAACAAACAACGCCAATATTGACACTATAAACTATTGTTATAACTATAAATTTACGTATTCAATCAAAAAAAGCACCTTTCGATTCACGATTTAACAAACGCATGTATCTTACTTAACATTCATTAATATATAATCAGCATCAGTCAAATCACGCCATTATAAAATGGCTAGCCGACAATTACAAATTTATCCCTTAAATAGTGAATATAGTGGTTATGTTGACATAAAACCTATCAATGGTAATAAAATTGTCGCAACCTTACTATTTTAGAACCTACCACAAGCAAGCTCAGATTTGACTACTGGTCATGCACTAGATGTTCTTCATCGTATTAATAAAAAACCTAAAACGGTAAAACAAATAAAAAGAGTCAATTTTTATCAAATTAACAGACCCCTTGATACTTTTATAAAAACCTTAAATATGCGCTAAATATGCTAACAGACATATTTTGATACAAAAATTACCTTATATAACTACCCTGAAACCACGTGAATTAGGGATATAGCTGCTAAAACTCTTTTCTAATTATGTCAAATTACTGGTAACATAGCCTCAATCTTAAATCAGTTAAATTCATATTTGTTCATGTAACGTCACAAAATTATGTGTCGTTTGTATTTTTACTCTAACAAGCTAAAACCAATGGAGAGGAAATTATGGCTGATAACATTAAGTCAAATAATGAAGCCACACTAGTAGTAGATGGTAAGGAATACCAACTTCCTATTATTCACGGTACTTTAGGTCGCCCAGTTGTCGATGTTGCTGCTTTACAAGAAGCCGGTTACTGGTCTTATGATCCAGGGTTTAAAGTCACAGCTCCTGTTGAATCAAAAATCACTTTTATTGACGGCGGCAAAGGTGAGTTACTACATCGTGGCTACCCTATTGATGAATTGGCGAACAACGCTGAGTATCTAGAAGTTGCTTATGCTCTTATTCATGGCGACCTACCTAATAAAGAACAAAAAGCAGACTTTTTTGGGAAAATTCGCAAGCATTCAGGTGTTCATGACCAGCTGCGTAAATTCTTTGAAGGCTTTCGCCGTGATGCTCACCCAATGGCAATCATGGTTGGGGTCGTGGGTGCGCTATCAGCGTTTTATCATGAAAGCTTGGATGTCAGTAACGAAGAACATCGTGAAATTACTGCTATTCGTCTGATTGCCAAAATGCCAGCGCTTGCTGCGATGAGTTATAAGTACTCGCAGGGCGAACCATTCATGTATCCACGCAATGACTTTAGCTATGCTGAAAACTTTTTATACATGATGTTTGCCACCCCTGGTGACGTTGACTATAAAGTAAACCCTGTTATTGCCGAAGCAATGGACAAGATCTTTACCTTACATGCTGATCACGAGCAAAACGCTTCAACGTCTACAGTACGCTTAGCAGGTTCTACTGGTGCTAACCCCTACGCTTGTATCGCTGCTGGTATCGCAGCGTTATGGGGCCCATCACATGGCGGCGCCAACGAAGCTGTCCTTGAGATGCTAGATGAGATCGGTACCGTTGAAAACGTACCTGCATTTATGGAAAAAGTAAAAAGCCGTGAAGTGAAGCTAATGGGCTTTGGTCACCGTGTCTATAAAAACTTCGACCCACGCGCTCAAGTACTTAAAAAAGCCTCTGATGAAGTATTAGAAGCTCTAGGTATCAATGATCCTAAGCTTGAATTGGCGATGGAACTTGAAAGAATTGCTCTAGAAGATCCGTTCTTCATCGAGCGTAACTTGTATCCAAACGTTGACTTCTACTCTGGCATTATTTTAAAAGCCATTGGTATTCCAACGTCAATGTTTACCGTGATTTTCTCATTGGCTCGTACTTCTGGTTGGATCAGCCATTGGTTAGAGATGCATAGTGCACCGTTCAAAATCGGTCGCCCACGTCAGTTATATACTGGCGAGACTAAGCGCGATTTTGTCAAAGTTGAAGATCGTAAGTAATCTCTAAGCGCTGCTATAAATAGTAGCGGTTACAGCCATAAAAAATCCCGCCATCGTGCGGGATTTTCTATGGTCATATAAATGATAAGGACAATTACTGAAACTCTTGCAAAGTTTGTTCGTATTTGGCGATTTGCTTATCGTAGTCTTCAATGGTCTCATTAAACTTTGTCATCAAACTTTCAAACTCTTGCTGCTGCGTTAGTTTCATTTGTTGCATATCTTGAGCTTGCTGAGCTTCTATTTGCTGCCATACTTGATGCTGGATAATCAAGCGCGCCAGTGCAGGGCTCTTTACATTGACGCGTTCAGCGATTTCTGCATGCTCAAACAACTGCGGCACTAAAGTGACGATATTAAGTAAGGTATCTGAGTTTTGCGCACTAAGTGCAGTAGCTGCTGGCTGATACAATGCTTGCATGGCTTGCTGATAACGTTCGATGATTTGTTCTTCTGTCAGTACTTCAGGCTTACGCGGCTCAAGACTGATACGCTTTAGTACCTCTAAATCACGCTCTCCTACTTCCGTACTAACGTTTATTTCATTTTCAACATCGTTATTAGATTCATCAATTGCTGTGTCAGAGGCAGTACTAGCAGTAGTGTTGGCACTAGCGTTAGTGTCGTTTTGAGCCGTTGTATTTTCTACTGGTTCAGACGCGCCATCGAGTAATGATGGGCTGATACTGTCGGATGCATCAGCAGCTTTTAGCGCCTCAAACTCTGCTTGCAAGCGTCGCTGCAACCCTTGCATTTGGGTAACATACAATGGCTGAAACTGCTCTATACGTGCTTTAGCAGAATCGCTTAATGGCGCAGGCTTGGTATTTTCAGTATCGGTTTGAGCGTTTGTTTGACTGTCGTCATCCGTTATGGTGGGTTCTGACTGCTGTTGACAGCCAGTCAGTAATAGCGCGCCTGCCAGCATTGCTGCTGCTATACTGGTTGGTTGCAACGAATCTACCCTAGCATTCTTATATTTGGTAGTTTTTTGACCAACTTTATCAACCGCTTTAGGCTTTGAATTCCAAGACTTAAATATCAAGGTACAGCTCCTTTGTTAAAAACAAATATAGCAGATACAACTTATTGTTTATTTCTATGTTGCTAATACTCATTGCCAAGACCATCATATTTTATAATAACCATTATAAGATCTGAGTGGTAGATTAAACTGTGAACGATTTATCGTCTTTAATAACTGGATCTATTGTCAAAAAAGGAATACAAGCTTGTAAATCTTGACAGTCTTTGCCCAGCTGACGACGGACAAAATAGTCCTGTACCATACGTGCTTGTTGTTCGATACCATATTTGAAGAAGGGTTTGCCAAGCTTTAAGTCGTACTTATAACGACGGTTTATAATAGCGCCGCGTACTACTTTTAAACCTTGTTGTAGCTGCCAGACGTGAGTCAGCTCATGAATAAGCCAGCTTTGTTTGCTGATGCTTGTATTACTAAAATCTGCTACCCAGTCCTCAGGGTGAAAGTATATATTTCCGTTGGGACTGACTGCATAATTTTTGAGTACCCACCATGCTGTCTTTAATTGGACTGAATCAAGGTCGATACTGTCACCAAAGACTGAACGCGCAAGCTTGACCTCTCCGCTGCTAAGTTTGCGAGATCGCTTGGCAAACCGACTTGATAAACGTCGCCTGCGACTCAATAACTGTTTTATGGAGTAGGTCATGATTATCTCCATGATTAAAATCTAGCATCTTTGGCCAATTAACCAATAGATGCATGTATAAGTCATACATAGAGCCTATGACTCTAAAATAAAAGCGTACACAACATAATCTATATGCTTTTATGACACAAGAACTATTAAAACCCGTTGCAAACTGTTATTTAACTGACTTTAAATAATGACAGTATTATAACTTGGCTGCTACTTATATGATGTAAAACGAGTATTACACAAACAGTAAATATGAGATAGCAAATGCTTGTCACTGTAGCGAATTTATAGGCAGTTACTTATAAAAATATAGAGAGTCTTATGGCCCTTAATTTTCATGCTGATACGCCACTTGCCCAGCGTATGCGTCCCGCCTCCCTTAATGCAATCATCGGTCAAGCACACTTGTTGGCAAAAGGCGCACCGCTACGGCGTTTGGTCGAGCAAAATCATCTGCCTTCGATTATATTGCATGGAGAGGCAGGTATAGGTAAGACGACGATTGCCATGCTACTAGCGGATACGGTTGGGCGTCCTTTTCACGCTCTCTCAGCGCTTAATACTGGCGTCAAGCAATTACGTGAAGTATTAGACAGCAAGGACTCCTTGAGTTTTGAGTCGCCAGTGGTGTTTATTGATGAGATTCATCGTTTTAATAAAGCTCAGCAAGATGCGTTGTTAGGCGCTGTCGAGTCTGGTGATATCACCTTAATTGGCGCAACGACAGAGAATCCATCATTTAGCGTCAATAATGCCCTACTTTCACGTTGCCAAGTATATCGCTTAGAACCACTTGATACAGAGCAAATCGCGACCGTACTAACACGTGCTATCAAAGAAGATACGGTATTAAAAAACCTAGCTATTGATTTGCAAGCCCAGGATTTTATTAGCCAATTAGCGCATGGCGATGCACGTAAAGCATTGAACTTGTTGGAGCTTGCGGTACAAACTGCTGACCCACAGCAGTCGCCTATTATTGTTAATGATAAGCTGGTCAGCCGTGTGGCGCAAACGGCGTTAGTACGCTACGACAAAGATGGCGAGCAGCATTATGATATTGTCTCAGCGATGATAAAATCCGTACGCGGCTCGGACCCTGATGCTGCGTTATACTGGATGGCGCGGATGCTAGTTGGCGGCGAGCCTGCTGACTTTATTGCCCGGCGTTTGGTCATTTTGGCCAGTGAGGATATTGGCAATGCCAATCCTAATGCGTTATTACTTGCTGATGCTGCGCTGCGTAGTGTGCAATCTATCGGCATGCCAGAAGCGCGCATTATCCTAGGACAGGTCGTGGTCTATCTGGCGACCAGTGCCAAAAGCAATAGTACCTACAATGCCATCAATGCGGCGATGGCGCTGGCAGAAAAAGACGCCTCTCCTGTACCGCTCCATCTACGTAATGGGGTGAGCAAACTTATGCGCGAACAAGGTTATGGTAAAGGTTATACTTATCCGCATAACTACTCCAATCATTACTATCCGCAGACTTACTTGCCTGATAATTTGGTGGGCACACGTTTTTATGAGTATGCAGACAATCAGCGTGAACAACACAGTAAGCAGTTTATGGATTGGCTTAAAAGCCAAGCACCAACGAGTAAGTAACGATAGTCACAGTTTTTGGCCTATCTGCTACAATAGGCAGATAAATCTTATCCCTCCACATATCTATAAATATTGAAGCATTGAGACATCTTATGAGTTTAAATACGATTCCTGAAATTATTGAAGACATCCGTGCTGGAAAAATGGTCATCTTGATGGATGATGAAGACCGCGAAAACGAAGGTGATATTATCATGGCGGCCACGCATGTCCGTCCTGAAGATGTTAACTTTATGATTACTCATGCCCGCGGCTTGGTATGCCTAACCTTGTCACAAGCGCGTTGTCAACAGCTTGCATTACCGCTTATGTCAGATCGTAACGAAGCAAAATTTAGTACCAACTTTACCGTTTCTATCGAAGCGGCGGAAGGCGTGACTACTGGTATTTCTGCAGCGGATCGTGCGCGTACTATTCAAGCAGCAGTGTCATCAGCGGCAAAGCCAGAAGACATCGTCCAGCCTGGACATATTTTCCCAATCATGGCACAAAATGGCGGCGTATTACACCGCGCTGGCCACACCGAAGCTGGCTGTGATTTGGCTCGCCTCGCAGGACTTGAACCTGCCGCCGTTATTGTAGAGATTATCAACGCTGATGGTACGATGGCACGCCGTGATGATCTTGAGGTATTTGCCAAAGAACATGATATAAAAATCGGCACCATCGCTGATCTTATCAACTATCGCATCGCTAATGAGCAGACGGTAGAAGAGATTGAGTCGCATCCATTTGAGACTGAATATGGTACGTTCACTCTGCATCGTTTTCGTGAATTTGGTGCTGATGAGACCCATCTGGCCTTAGTAAAAGGCGATGTTAGCGAAGGCGTCAGTACGGTACGTGTACATGGCTTTCACCCGCTACGTGATTTATTTGCCGCCAAAAATGACACTACAGGACGCGGCGGCTGGAGTGTCCAATCCGCTTTAGAAGAAATCAGTGCTTCAGAGCGTGGGGTGTTGGTTTGGATTGGCAGTCATCAACCTGTCGACTTAGGAGATGCACTAGACAAAGCATCTGAAAATCAATCGCTCTCAACCATCGCTCAGCAGCCTTATCGCAGTATCGGTGTTGGTGCACAGATTTTGCGCCATTTAGGTGTACGCGATATGCACCTCTTATCATCGCCGATGAAGTTCTATGCGTTATCAGGGTTTGAATTGAATGTTATCGATTTTATTCAAGCTCCCACGCAAGAACTAAATAAAGATGGTCAATAATATAGAGCTACTTTTGTAATAGTCTTTCACTGAGACTAGGATAAGCTTTTATAAACACCATCCTAAACAGGCACCCTAATAAAGTTTATTGGGGTGCTTTTTTTCTGGTTGTCTTATCAACTTATAAGTTAAAAAAAGCAAAGATTACAATTGAGGGGTGTGACCAACCTTTTTTTCGAGCGCTAATAAACGCGTGCGCTCCTCTTCCGTCCATGGCAGTTTGGTCTTGCCATCACTGTCCAATCGGACTATCACTGCTTCAGCAGTCGCGACTATGGTTTGTTGCGCGCCGCTATAATAACTATATTCTATTACGATACTGGTTGTGCCCAAACGTTGACAGCGTACCCCTAACAATAAAGTGTCCGGATAAAAAACTGGACGTAAATACTGACAGCTTGACTGAGCGAGTACAGTGACCATATTGCCATCAAACATCCCTAAAGTCTGCAAATAAGCAATGCGCGCTGACTCAGCATAACGATAAAACACCACGTTATTTAAATGATTGAAAGCATCCATCTCCCCCCAATGTATTGGCTGAGTATGTATGACTGGATAATGGGCCAGATCGACAGGATAGCTATCGTTTGGTATATCTGCTGTTAGGCGTGTAGAGTGATTAACGAGATCCATAATTTGCCTTAATTTTCGTTTACTATTTTTCGTTTACGGGATAGAAGTGCATCAAAGTATCAGTGTTTAAGAGCACTAGTGTTTAAGAACATTAGTGTCTAAAAGTAACAATGCTTAACAAGCTTGAACACTCTGACAGGCTGCTACTCAAAGCTTACTTACGCTCAGACTTGTCCAACATTTGACTAGTTAATAATGTCTGTGGCTTTGGCACGTCAGCGATGAGCCTATCAAGCCATATAATGGCTTCTGTAATGTCATCTGGCGACTGCTTCGTCGTTGGGGTCTGTTGATGTTCAATCGTTGACTTGTTATCTATCGATGAAGATGATGGTGACTTACTAAGAGCAGCTTTTTGTCTACGAGACGTATCTTTAACTAAAGTCTGTAACTGTGCCCGTGCTTGGTTTAAATAACCAGTCAGCTGGTTTTGCTCACGCATATTACCGGCTTGAATGGCCAAATTTAAAGTCATAATGACTTCATAACCAGTTAACTGTTGACCAGTAAGTGCTGCGCTGTTGTTCTGATTACTGTTACGCGCATAACTGCGCAAAAATTCCTGAATAGTTTGAATGGCGAGATTCTGTAGCTGCCAAGGATTAGGCTGCGAGCTTTGTGCTTGTAGACGCTCGATATCTTTGGACAAACTTTGTTTGATAACCATAGTTAGTGCTGGTGATATCTCATTATTATCTTGCGATAACTGCCACAGTAGACCCTGTAACAAATCAATTGAGCCTTTATAATTGTTATCTGCTATTAATTTATCGACTGCCTTGATTTGAATACGTAATAGATCAAGTTGATTTTGTGCTTGGCTGTTTGTTGTTGTACTCGGCTCTGGTAAAGTTTGCTGACTGATGGCAAACAGACGGTCATCTATCTCATTTAAACGACTGACCATATGCTCGTTACTTTGTAGACGTTCATTGATTTGATTTTGAAAACGCTGCTGAGCAATATATAGCCAAACCAAAGCGATAACCAATAATAGAATAAACAACCATTGCAACCGTAATAGCAACATACTTGCCTGCCGCCGCTGTTGATTTACCGACAAGTCATTTGCTGTAGACTTTTTAAACTTGGTTGACATAAAGCGGTACCGTTATCAATAGTTTTTATGGCATTTATAGTTTTAAGAACATTTCAAAACAAAGGAATAAGACAAGTTTACGGTTTTATTTTTATCAACCGGCCCTGCTTAATAGCAGCCAAAATAGTCGTAGGGGATAAGTCTTCTACTTGCCAGTAGTGCAACTGTTTTTCTGCCACTATATTGGCTAGGCGCGCGCCCAAAACCACATAGTTAAAATCTGTCAGGGTCGGTAATATGTTACTTTTCGAGGCCATAGCTGAATTCGACTGCGCTTGCTCAACAATATCTGTCCAATGCTCAAACGCTGTGCCACTACTGATGACGACAATAGGCTTGGGTGCTTGTGACTGTGAAAATCGCGGCGATTGACTGATATTTTGCTTGATGAACTGCTCAGCCCATTGTTGATAATTTGCCTGTGCATCAGTAGGCTGAATACGCTCGTACCATGCAATACTGTCAATATGTACACCGCGCGCCTTTAATGTATCGACCAGTAACCGTCGCCCTCCTAAACCGCGCCAGATCAGTAGTTTATTGCCAGCTTGCAAACGCTTAATCTCAGGCATGGCCAACATACCTTCATTATTGGCGACCATCGGCTGTAAGACTTGATAACTAAATGGCAATTTGGAATCTTGTAACACAGACGCTGTCGCCTCTCCTACTGCAATCAGATGACTTGGTGGCTGACTAGGGTAAAGTGTCCTTGATTCTGACAATAGAGCATCAGTAGACTTTTCTGTGGTCTTTTTAAGGGCTTGCCAGACTGCTAGTCCTGACGCTGCTGCAGTAGGACTGACGATAACGAGTGCGTCATAACTACCTGACAGCCAGTCTTGCATCAATCCAATATCTGCCTCACTTACTACTCTCGGCTTTAGTGTGAGCATTGGCATATCGACAACACTAAATCCTGCCTCTTTTAAATGCGTTGACAATGGTGCTGCACGTTCTAGCGGGCGGGTATTAATGATGACTGTTGGTGATGAATCGTGAGTTGATTCGGACAAAAATGCGTGTGACATAGGCCTACCACTGCTTAAAGTATCATGTAGTTAGCTACAGCCAACATAGATATTAAAAAGTAGATATTAAAAAATGACTGTTAAGATCTTTACAGCTATGCGCTACATACATCAACGGTATATAGCACAGCTTACTGTTATTTATAGCAATAACAGTATTTACCAGTATGTATTTATGACTCAGGATGATAAATCGCTGACAAGATAGCGCCTGCACCATCAGCGAGTAATTTTTTGGCAACATCGATACCTAACTGATTGGCCTGTGCTTCTTTTTCCGCTTGTGAGCCCGTCAATACGATGCATTTTTCAGCTTTCAGTAATTCACTACCATCTGCTTGTCCAACACGGCCGCGCAACCACAAATGGCTACCGTTATCATTGTTGTCATAAACCGTAGTAGCTTCTGTAGCCTCATCCGTTTGCAATACAGCATAAGCGGCAATTGGAACTTGGCAACCCCCTTCCAAATGACGATTTAGAGCACGCTCAGCGATGAGACGAATACGCGCCTTGTCGTCGTTTAGGGGAGCAAGTAGCTCTAATACGTTTGTATCATCTTGACGACATTCAATCGCTAATGCCCCTTGACCGACAGCTGGTAGACAAGTATCAATAGCCAATTCACCGCGAATGCGCTCATCAAGCTCAATGCGTTGTAGGCCACTGGTAGCCAAGATAATGGCATCATAATCGCCTGCATCAAGCTTACCTAACCGCGTGCCGACGTTACCGCGCAACGTTTTGATTTGTAAATCTGGACGATAGGCTTTGATCTGACATTGACGACGCAAACTTGCAGTACCGACAATCGCGCCTTGTGGTAGCTCGTCAATACTATCATAAGTATTGGAAACAAAGGCATCGGTTGGGGCTTCACGTTTGCAATAAACGCCCAAGGTAAGCCCTTCAGGTAACTGCATAGGAACATCTTTTAATGAATGTACCGCAATATCTGCCTGCCCATCGTATAGGGCTTGTTCTAACTCTTTGACAAATAAGCCTTTACCGCCTATTTTTGCCAGTGGTGTGTCTAAAATCTTGTCACCTTTAGTGACGATTTTTAGTAGATTAATAGTCAACTCTGGATAAAGCTTCAGCAATCGATCGCGTATATGCTCTGCTTGCCAGAGGGCAAGAGGGCTTTGGCGGGTAGCAATATTCAAGGTAGGTAAATCAGATAGCGGTGTGGTACTCATGATAAGCCTCAAAATTGTTAGTACTAGATTGTTGATACTAGGTCTGATGCGTCAGTAGGTCTGATGCTTGCAAGCCTTTAATAGGTAAGTATTTTTATCTGACGCAAAAAAAATACCCCTATTTAAGCATAAATAAGGGCATGAAGATATGACTGAGATATTTTGGTTGTTACTAACTATTTAGGACGTGCTCATTATAACGTAATGGGCCTTTAGCAATCGATAATGCATACATCCTAATCGTTTTATGATTAGCGCCAGCGATCACATACTTTGGATTTTTTCTCGTAGCGCTGGCAGATGTCGGCGGCTAACTGAGAGTGTCTCATCCAGCCCTTTGAAGCGTACTTGATATTGACCCGAATCTATTGTTTCTAAATAATCCAAAAATCCTAGATTAATGATCGCATTACGATGGACTCGAAAAAGTCGGCTTTCAAACTCTTGTTCAAGCTCTTTTAGCGTCTCATCGATGAGTACAGTTCCCTCTTTATGACGGACTTTGACATATTTTTGATCTGCCGTAAAATAATAGATATCTTTAAGCTTAATCAACTCAACGCCGCGATGCGTACGCGCTGCGATATGCTCGCGTACAGGACGAGCAGTGGGATCTTCAAGCTTACGAATCTCATTTAGCTGGGCGGCATTTAAGTTTTTTGCTTGACTCAAGGCTTCTATTAATTCGTCTTTATTGGCCGGCTTTAATAAATAGCCAATAGCATTTGCTTTAAATGCGGCGATGGCATAATGATCATAGGCAGTAACGAAAATGATAGCTGGCGGATGTTCAAGCTCATTTAACGCTTGTGCACAGCGTACTCCATCCATTTCTGGCATACGTATATCGAGCAATATTATATCAGGCTGCTGTACTTTCACTGCCGTTATGGCCTCAGCGCCTGTAGTTGCTTGGGCAACAACTTCATATCCTGTTTCTTGCACAATCCTAACCAAGCGCTCACGAGCAAGTGGTTCGTCATCACAAACTACAATCCGCATGTAGACTCCTCTCTTACAGCATAATAATTATACTATTAACTACTTTTAAGATTATATTTGTACAAACTCGTAGTAGCTCAGCATATAAAACGATTATTTAATGACTCTACAATTAATTAGTTAGAGACTGAGAACTGACCTTTATCATACTCTACTCAGGCGATAAAATTTGCATGATTTTTAGAGAGCGTTTGTCATTTATATGTTATTCGCACAGGCAAGGTGACATAGTGCTTACGCAGCCTTGAACCTAAAATTCTTCATTATCAGATAATTGACGAGTCAAAATATCTTTTACTGATTTAGTTTTCAAAGTCAGGTCATATAAGATAAAGAGCAATAAATATGCCATGTTTATACTAACGGTAGTAGTATTTAAATAAAAGGTAGAAAGGTGGTCGATTTATATCATGTAATAGAGACTGGTTCAGATATCTTTTTGCTTGGTCAGGCGCCCACTAAATACTCACATCATATAAAGGGTAGTTGATAACAGTCACTATTTGCTCGTTGGTGACATCACTTTGTATGTCAGCACTTTGATCAAAATAAGCACGAAGACGCTCAGCTTGAATATAAAAATTTACATGTCGACGTAGGTCGTGGACAATCATCAAGGTTTTACTGGGCAATTGGACAGTAACGGTAATAGTAACTCGGTGCTGGTGCCACTCTATTGTGATATCAATAAAGATCGTTTCAGTCGTCATTTCAACGACATTGAGCAGCATTTTTTCAAGCACACTTTGCAAAGTTAACGCCGTAATTACCATATCATACATGACGTCGTCGTCAGGAAGGTTCCAATTGACGACCAGCTTATCGCCCAAACGACTCGATTCGATGGCTAAATAGTGCTCGCAAAGTGCCACTTCTTCTTCAAAGCTAATCTCACGCGCACCGTCAAAAGTGGCACGAAATAGAGCTGATACATGTTGCAGAAGATCAGCGGCCTTTGGAGGGTTGGATTCAATAAGAGATACTAGACTGTTGACGGTATTGAAAAAAAAGTGCGGGGCAATACGGGCTTTTATTAAATCGTTTTGAGCAGTCAGTTTATGCTCAAATGACTGTTTTAGGGCAATCAGCTCACGATAACGTCTGATAAAGTACAACATAAACACCAAAGTGAAGCCAACCGTGATTACGATATTGAATAATACATTTAAAACAAACGCTTTGCGCTCATAAACTAACCAGCCTGTATTAATCTTGACCAGCATAACTAGAGTTGCAGACACAGCAGATGTAATCGCAAACAAGAGCAGTATTTTCATACTGACATTGATAGGATTGTCGCGTTTAAAGATGGGTCGTAGGTAATCTATAAGATATAAAGATGGGATAATACTCAAAGTATATTGAACAATTCTACTTAGGAATTTAACGAAAAACTGAGGCCAAGTGGCTAGATCATGACGGTCAATCGACGTCACAAATAACGCCCAAAAAAAGATGTAGAGCATCCATTGCCAAGGCTTCATCATCTCTATGAGCTTGGGCATAAAAAACTCTAAGCGCTCAGCTAGTAAGGCAACCTCATCCTTTGCTATACTTGAGCTCTTATTTTCCTGACTTGTCTTAGACCAATATGAACGCCAATTCTTCAAATTTTAGTAATCCCAAGCAAGATAATAATTCACGTGCCTCTGCTGATTCTAACACAGATGCCTCTTATCAGGACAACCATATGCCAAGTAGCCAACCTGAAAACAGCGCACCAGGACAACAAATGTGGGGTGGGCGCTTTAGTGAAGCGACTGATAGCTTCGTTGCAGCATTCACAGCGTCAGTCGGTTTTGATCAGCGCTTTGCACGTCATGATATCGAAGGCTCGATTGCTCATGCAACCATGCTCAAAAAATGTGACATTTTGACAGCTGATGAAGTTGCAACCATCATTGAAGGTCTACAGCAGGTCTTACGCGAAATTGAAGCAGGAACGTTTAACTGGTCAATCACGCTCGAAGACGTACACATGAATGTTGAATCACGCTTGACGAATATCGTTGGAGCGGTCGGCAAAAAACTACATACAGGACGTAGCCGTAATGACCAGGTTGCAACCGATATACGCTTATGGCTACGCGAAGAGACTGACAATATTATCGCGCTGTTAGTACGTTTGCAAAGTGGCCTACTTAGCCTAGCTGAACAACATACTGATACGATCATGCCAGGCTTTACTCATTTGCAAACTGCACAGCCAGTAAGCTTCGGTCATCATGTGCTGGCGTGGTTTGAGATGCTCTACCGCGATACGGAACGTCTTGTCGATACGCGCCGCCGTATCAACCAGATGCCACTTGGTAGTGCTGCTCTTGCTGGTACCACCTTCCCAATTGATCGTACTATTACTGCTGAGCTGCTAGGTTTTGAAGGTATTTGTCAAAACTCATTAGATGCAGTGTCAGACCGTGATTTTGCGATTGAGTTTACCGCAAACGCTTCTATTTTAATGATGCATCTGTCACGTATGAGCGAAGAGATTATCTTATGGATGTCAGCGCAGTTTAACTTTGTGCAGATACCGGATCGTTTCTGTACTGGTTCATCTATTATGCCGCAAAAGAAAAATCCTGATGTACCAGAATTGGTACGCGGTAAAACAGCACGTGTTTATGGACAATTGATGACGCTACTTAGTCTGATGAAGAACCAGCCACTTGCCTATAATAAAGACAATCAAGAGGACAAAGAGCCACTATTTGACTGTGTCGATACCTTGACCGGCTCGCTCCTTGCCTTTGCCGATATGCTACCGAACATTACCCCGAATAAAGAAAATATGCGCGCTGCCGCTATGAAGGGTTATGCTACTGCAACTGACCTAGCAGACTATCTGGTGCGCCGCGGTGTAGCATTCCGTGATGCGCACGAAGTCGTTGGCAATGCCGTTGCACTAGGTATTAAAGAAGGCGTTGATTTAAGTGATTTGTCGCTGACGCAGTTACAGCAGTTTAGTGATGCAATAGGTGATGATGTCTTTGATTTCTTAACCTTAGAAGGTTCATTGGCAGCTCGTGACCATTTAGGCGGCACTGCACCCAATCAAGTTAAGCAAGCGGTCATTAATGGTCGTGCGCGCTTAAAAGCGTTTGCTTAAACGCCTAATCTAAAAACCGCTTTAACTTTGTATATTTAACACTCACTTCTAATACGCATAAGTTAGGGCGAGTGTTTTTAGTTGTCATACCATTGCCAACATTTATATTAAGCGGGTTGACTGTTACCTTCTATACACTTGATACCCTTGGCTAAACGGTCTAAGACCGCTATCATAGATAGATATTAATATTCGACTTAATAAATAAATAACTTACTGAATAAGGAGCGCCCTGTGACTGAGAGTTTTAATCCGCAAGCCAATACCGTTTTTTGCCGTAAATATCAGCAAGAACTGCCAAAAATGCCGCATCCGCCTTTTCCTAATAAAAAAGGTCAAGAGCTACAAGAAACGGTCTCTGACAAAGCATGGCAAGAGTGGCTTGAGCAGCAGACGATGCTGATTAATGAGAACCACCTAAGTATGATAGACCCACAAGCTAAAAAGTTTTTAACTGAGCAACGTGAGAAATTTTTAGACAATGAAGATTATGAGCGTGCACAAGGCTGGACACCAGAGACTTAAAACTCAAACCAATAAAACTAATATCGGCAAGCTTGGTAAATAGCTATAATTTTCTATAAAACTTTGCTAATATAAAGTTGATTTACAACACTGACAGACTCGGGGTGCGGTGTATGAAAGGCTAACTGCCTTTGTACATTCGCTGAGAGATCACCCGCCGAACCTGATGCGGTTAGTACCGACGCAGGGAAGTCTTAAGCTTTAGTTATACCTAAAGGGCGCGCAGAAATGCCTTTTTATTACTGTCATTGTTCTTACTTGTTCAATTTTAGTATGACGGTCAATATTAAGTTGCGTTCACTGATTTTTAAAACTATCTTTATCTAGGTTTAGTAGTAGATAGTTTTTATAAGATCAACATTATAGGAATAAGTAATGCTATCCCCGCAGCTACTGGCGGTGTTGCTTTTGTTCAAAAACCAACACGCTAGGACAGCATATGACAACCTCAACCGTACCCCCCAAAACCCAGCAAAACGCCTCTAATAAAAAAGCCGACGCGTTAAAAACGCCTGCGCATCGCAACCAAAAAGATGTTCGTTTTGAAGAAGACGCGCGCGATCTACACCGTATCCTCCCTGCCTCCAAAAAAGTCTACATCGAAGGCTCAAGACCCGATATCCAAGTGCCCATGCGCGAGATTACGCTTGACCCCACCCCTATTCAGGGTGTTGATGAGTCTGACTGGGAGCAAAACCCGCCCTTTTATGTTTATGATACCTCAGGCGTCTATACCGACCCCGATGCCCAAATTGACCTAACCCGTGGCTTGCCAAAACTGCGCGAGGGCTGGATAGACGAACGAGGTGATACCGAACAATTAAGCGGTCTATCTAGCTCATACGGCCAAGCGCGCGCACGCGATATCACCACGGCAAATTTGCGTTTCGCCCATATCGATAAGCCGCGCCGTGCTAAAAATATTGATGGCAAATCAGGTAATGTCACCCAGATGCATTACGCGCGTCGCGGTATCATCACCCCTGAAATGGAATATATCGCCATTCGCGAGACGCAAAAGCAGCATGAACTGACCGATATGCGCCAACATGACGGCGAGAGCTTCGGTGCCAACACTCCAAAAATTATCACGCCTGAATTTGTCCGTAGCGAGGTCGCGGCAGGTCGTGCGATTATTCCTAACAACATCAATCACCCTGAATCTGAGCCGATGATTATCGGACGCAATTTCTTAGTGAAAATTAACGCCAATATCGGTAATTCAGCACTTGGCTCCTCTATCGATGAAGAAGTCTCAAAAATGACATGGGCAACGCGCTGGGGCGCAGACACCATCATGGATTTGTCGACTGGTAACCATATTCATGAGACCCGTGAGTGGCTGATTCGTAACTCGCCTGTACCCATCGGTACGGTGCCGATTTATCAAGCACTAGAAAAAGTTGACGGTGTGGCAGAAGACCTAACATGGGAGATATTCCGCGATACGCTCATTGAGCAAGCCGAACAAGGTGTTGATTACTTTACCATTCACGCAGGCGTGCTGCTGCGTTATGTGCCACTGACTGCCAACCGTTTGACAGGTATCGTCTCACGCGGGGGCTCTATCATGGCGCAGTGGTGCCTTGCCCATCATAAGGAGAGCTTTTTATACACCCATTTTGAAGATATTTGCGAGATTATGAAGCAGTATGATGTTGCCTTTAGCTTAGGCGATGGTCTGCGTCCCGGCTGTCTGCAAGATGCTAATGATGCGGCGCAGTTCGGTGAATTGCGGACCCTTGGTGAGCTAACGCAAGTGGCATGGCAGCACGATGTACAAGTAATGATTGAAGGTCCTGGACATGTAGCGATGAACCGTATTAAAGAAAATATGGACTTGCAGCTTGAGCTATGTGCCGATGCGCCTTTTTATACGTTAGGACCGTTAACGACTGATATTGCTCCCGGTTATGACCATATCACTAGTGCCATTGGTGCTGCGATGATTGGCTGGTTTGGTACCGCCATGCTTTGTTATGTCACGCCCAAAGAACATCTCGGTCTGCCCAATAAAAAAGACGTTAAAGACGGTATCATCACTTATAAAATTGCTGCTCACGCTGCTGATCTGGCCAAAGGGCATCCAGGTGCACAAGCACGTGATAATGCCTTGTCCAAAGCGCGTTTTGAGTTCCGCTGGGATGATCAATTTAATCTAGCGCTTGACCCTGATACCGCCCGTGAATATCATGATGAAACGCTGCCTAAAGACGCGCACAAATCCGCCCACTTTTGCTCGATGTGTGGACCGAAGTTTTGCTCAATGAAAATCACTCAAAACGTGCGCGAGTATGCTAAGGGTTTGGATGCTAAAGAAAATCTAGGCGCAGACGCTATGAGCGCGGCTGAGATTGAGCAAGGCATGGCGGAAATGACTGAAAAATATCATAGTGAGGGTTGCCAGCTGTATAAAGAAATATGATAGTCAGAATTAACTTTTGTCCCATAAAAAAGCGCTACTAATCAGTAGCGCTTTTTTTGATCGCGAGTATCTTAGTAAGAGTCTTGGTTACACTTTCGACGCTTTATAAATCTCGTCAATAGAGGCATTAATGGTATCGGCAAACTCTTTATCGCTTTGCTGCTTACTCAGTCCTTCAGTAAAGGCACGTGAAAAACTGGCAATCATACCTGGATTTTTCTTAAGCTTTTCACAAGCGTCGCTACGGCTATAACCACCAGACAAGGCAACGACTCTTAACACTTTTGGATGATCGATTAGCTCTTGATAAAAACCTTCTTCCTCTGGCAATGTCAGTTTGAGCATCACTTGGTGATCATCGTTTAAACGCTCAAGATTACGCAAGATATCAGCTTTCAATAGTAACTCGCAATCATGCTTATTAGCACTATCGATATTTACTTCTGGCTCAACAATTGGCATAAAGCCTTTAGAAATAATTTGCTTTGCAACATCAAACTGCTGCTGGACAACCAGTTCAATACCATCAGCACTTGGCTCATAAATAACTGAACGCATTTTGGTACCAAAGACTGGATAGTTTTGGGCTTTATCTAATAACGCCTCCAAATTAGGAATCGGACGCATCACTTGTACACCGTTCATTTGTTCTGCCAAGCCTTTATCGACCTTTAAAAACGGTACGATATTTTTGTCTTCCCATAGATAGTTAG
Source organism: Psychrobacter sp. 1Y4 (assembly GCF_051847555.1). NCBI lineage: Bacteria > Pseudomonadati > Pseudomonadota > Gammaproteobacteria > Moraxellales > Moraxellaceae > Psychrobacter > Psychrobacter sp. 1Y4. The sequence continues at coordinate 76,959 of NZ_JBPYDE010000005.1, forward strand.
CTGTTGGCTTACCGTTAACTTCACGATCCATTGTATCTTCGAATAAAATTGCCCCAAGTACCCGCTCATTATCAAAGCAGTCACAGGTCATGATTCGAGCACGCATTTCATGCACAAGGTCAAACATAGCCTCGTCGTTGTCATACGCATCACCAGTGACGCCATAGTTTTCAAGAGCCTTAGGAGTACTACCACCGCTTTGATCAAGCGCCGCGATGAATCCTGAACCTTCTTTTATTCGTTGAAGTTGCTTTTGATATTCCATTAATTATATATCCTCTAAACGTTGATAAGGGTCAAATTTTACTGTAGTAAATGATGCGTTATACGATAAGTTGAGTATGATTTAACTATAGTCTACCTTAGCATAGGACATAAGATGTGCCTATATTCGATACGTTAAGAATCAACGTATTTTAAGAACAGTTGTTGGACTTATATATGACGACATTATTTTTTATTATATATATTGAAATAAGAATATACAAACTTAACCTACTGTTTACCTACAAAATTCTGTCATCGTAAAAATTATTAGCTGGTTTTTTATTTTTGGTTGTATAATTTAATATACAAATGTAATTTCTTTAAGCTAAGAATAGGATGGCGACGCAGCTTACTGCTAATAACAAACCTAGCATATTGATACGATTGAGTGACTCTTTGAACACGCCTACCCCAATGATAGTCGCCACTGCAATGACTCCAACATTCATACCAGTAAATACGATGCTTGGTGATTCAGACAACATTTGATGCGCACGTACGTAAGCATAAATATTACCCATATTAAGCGCGCCCAGTAAAAGTCCTGCGCTAAGTGCGTTCCTTTGCCAGCGCACGCGAGTAACGAGCAAATACATAAATAACAATATCCCTGCCAGACCAAAACTGATAAATAAAGTCAGCGGGAATGCGGCTCCTTGTTTAGCAACTTGCTTGAATAAAATATCAATAACGCCATAGCCTGCCCACACGCCAAATAGCCATAACGGTGTTCGTAGTGTAGAAGGATTATTAGACCGCTTACCCGTTTTATTGTTGCTACTTACATGAGAGTTGCCGGTTTGTTTTGGGCGATAAATCAGTGCGCCAAGTGCTAAAAACCCTAAAGCCAGCCCGAATATACGAGTGCCAGTCAACACCTCCCCAAATAATAGAAACGCGGCGCCGATAGGAATAATCAATGATAAGCGCTGAGCGGCATCGGTTGCCACCATCCCGACGGCTTCAATGGCACGTCCAAGAATCACGAATACGGCAGGCAGTAGCACTCCAAGCGCAACAATGATGCCCCATGCACTGCCAAGTTTACTAATACCACTCACTTCTGGCTTCAATAATAGCCAAGTAAGCAAAAAAGCAACTGGATAACCGGCGACGATCGTCTGACGTATATCTATATTTTTTTGTCGTAATACTTTGAGTAGCACCGAAACAGCGACACTACAAAGCACCGCAATCGTTAAATACATCATTGACTTCTACCTTATTGAGTCGCAATTTTGCGTATTTTCCATTCGTATACCAGTACTAAAAATTTGGCACAGTTATCTTTACATACTTCAGTCTTCGATAAATTAAGTTACTGAATAACGCGAAACAATGAAAGGTAACAAAATACCTTTTGTACAGCAATTTATTTATAGTAGTTTTTAATACCTGATATTAAATACGACCTGCCGCGTTCAAATTACAATTAGCATGCAGGGGTGATTGCGAAGTTTTGCTAAAATAGCGCACAATCCTAACAACACAAGTAATTGTCCAAGATAGTGTCTAATACCACTTATCTTGGCGTATCGTCATTGCCTATGAATGCTCTATTCCGTTTTTTTGAAAATCGTCTTTCTGCCTTTCCTGATACGCCTATGCCGCTGCCATCACCGACTGATGGGCTGTTAAAGTTTTTGTGGGCATGCACTAAAGGTCTGCGCGGGTGGCTGCTGCTCTTTATGATTTTGTCTGCTGGTATCGGTGTTTATGAGGCCATGCTGTTTGCATGGATTGGTAACATAGTCGATTGGCTTGGTGTTTATACCCCGCAAAACCTATGGGCAGAAAAAGGCGATCTATTACTCCTTATGCTTGCAGTGATGATATTAAGTCCGTTATGGATTGCCTTGTCATCTTTTATACATTTTCAGACTCTGCAAGGTGTATTTCCCATGCAAATGCGCTGGCGTTTTCATCAGCGCATGCTAGGCCAATCCATGCAGTTTTATCAAGACGAGTTCTCTGGTCGCGTCTCAGCAAAAGTGATGCAAACGGCTCTAGCAGTACGTGATACCGTTATGACTGTTACTGACATGTTTACCTACGTGACAGTATACTTTATTACTTCTGGTATTATCTTATTCAATCTTGACAGCTTATTACTAACCCCTTTTATCATCTGGTTTGTCTTAGTCGGCTTTACTATTTGGTTTTTTATTCCACGGTTAAAACGCACTGCTATTGTGCAAGCGGATGCTCGCGCTTTGATGGTTGGGCGTATTACTGATGCTTATGCCAATATTATGACAGTCAAGCTGTTTAGTCACTCACGCCGTGAGCTGGGTTATGCCAAAAATGCGATGGGGCAGTTTTTGGGAACGGTGCATGCTCAAATGCGCTGGGTCAGCTATCTTGAGGTATCAACGCATTTAATTAGCGTGATCTTAGTGAGCAGTACTGCTGGAATTGGATTATATTTATGGCAACAAGGTGCTGTAGGTGTGGGCGCTATTGCGGCAGCAACTGCCATGGCGCTACGCCTTAATGGTCTCACTCGCTGGATTATGTGGCAGACAGCCAGCTTGTTTGAGAGTATCGGTACTGTGCAAGATGGTATGCGAACTTTATCTGCGCCTCAAACCATCATTGATGTGCCCAATGCTTCTGCGTTAAAAGTTACTGATGGACATATCGTATTCGACAACGTTGACTTTAGTTATGAAGATGAGAATACTGTAAATGCAGCGGCTAGTGAGTCTGATGCTACTAGCCCTACTCTGACATCTGCACCAATAAAGCTACTTGATAGCTTTTATTTAGATATCAAACCCGGTGAGAAGATTGGTTTGGTGGGACGCTCAGGTGCTGGTAAGTCAACCTTGGTTAATTTACTCTTACGCTTTTTTGATGTCGATAGCGGCAAAATCTACATCGATGGTCAAGCGATTGACGAGGTCACGCAAGAGTCATTGCGTCAGCAGATTGGCATGGTCACTCAGGATACCTCACTCCTGCATCGTACTGTTCGTGAAAACATCGCTTACGGTCGACCTGATGCCACTGATGAAGAGATTATTTTTGCGACCAAGCAAGCCCAAGCTTGGGACTTTATCAAAGACTTATATGATGACAAAGGCAACACCGGTCTCGATACCCAAGTTGGTGAGCGCGGTGTCAAACTCTCTGGTGGTCAGCGTCAGCGTATTGCCATATCACGTGTCATGTTAAAAAATGCTCCTATTCTGCTTTTAGATGAGGCAACCAGTGCGCTTGATTCTGAGATTGAATTTGCCATTACCGAAAGCTTAAATGACATTATGACTGGTAAAACCGTTATTGCGATCGCGCATCGTTTATCAACGATTGCCGCCCTAGATAGATTGGTCGTTATGGATAAGGGGCAGATTATCGAACAAGGTAGCCATGATGAATTATTGGCATTAAAAGGTGTTTATGCTGGTTTGTGGCAGCGTCAAAGCGGTGGTTTTTTGGGTGAAGACAATTGATCTTCATTCAAAAACAATAAAGGAGGAAGCCTTAACATGGAAGCATTTACAAATAGTATCGATATCAGCGGCAAACAAGCACGTTATTATGACCTGCATCAACTTAGTAGATCGATAAATACTACGACCCAAAAACGTCCACCTGCCCATTTTTATGGTGGCAACAGCTTTACGGTTGGTACCTACTCTCCGCTACTGAATGATCTTGCAGATAACTTTGATCTCACCTCTCTGGCGCTGCGTGGCTATTGGTATGATAAGCCCAAAGCTCAATGCCTAACTCGTGAGCAAGATGCCGATATGCTTATCGAGTTTTTAGATAAGACTCAAGATAAGCCCATTATTGGTATTGGGCACTCACAAGGAGCGACTGCAACGGCGATGGCAGCCGCTGAGCGTCCTGATCTATTCTCGCAGTTGTATCTTATTGAGCCGGTCACCTTTACTAAAAAACAAACAGCGTTATATAACCTATTGCCACGTGCTTTTATGCTCAGCCGTGAACCGTTTAAAAGCACCTTGACCAAGCAAACCCAATGGTCAAGTATCAATGACTACTACGAGCATCTGCGCAAACAACGTGCCTACAGACGTATCAATGATGAGCATTTACTAGTGTTCGCTGAGCAAAGCCTCGTTGCCAATACTGACGGCAGCTACTCTTTAATCTTCGATCCAGAACAAGAACTTGCCAACTATTTTGGTACGCCGCATATTGATAGTGCCCTTAAAAAACTGCGTTGTCCTTATACACTGGTCACAGGCAAGCCGACTCTATTTATCAATCATAAAGTCCGTAAGCAATGGCAGAAATTTGTACCTGATGACAGCTTGATATCGCTGTCTGATTATGGGCATTTGTTACCGATGGAAGCGCCTGAACTATGTGCGCAGATCATAAATGAGCATTATAAAGGCGAAAGATAAACCAAACGATGACTGATCTTTTTGCGCCCATGCCTACTGATAACCTATTGCCTTATGATGGCAAAGTAAACGATTTAGGGGTTATTATTGATAATCCCAATAACCTCTACGACATTCTCTTAGCTGAGCTTCCTTGGCATTCGGACGTCGTGACTTTGTTTGGTAAAACTCATGTCACTGCGCGTCAGATTGTTTGGATGGGTAATAACAATACCAGCTATCACTATTCAGGACATACGCGCCAAAGTGTACCATGGTCAAATTCCGTGTTTCATGTGAAACACTGCATCGAAAAACAGCTGGCAAAGACAGGAATTGAAGCTGATTTCAATTCCTGCTTGCTTAACTATTACCCATCAGGTGCTGAGGGTATGGGCTATCATGCAGACGATGAAAAAGAGCTGGGTGTGCAGCCAGTTATCGCGTCTTTATCACTGGGTGCCACGCGCAAATTTGTCTTAAAGCATAAAAAAACTCAAGATAAAGTCGAGCTTTATCTTGAGTCAGGCCAGCTTATCGTAATGCATGGTGATACCCAAACGTTCTGGAAACACAGTATCACCAAAACAACTAAGGCAAATGAAGGTCGTATTAGTTTGACCTTTCGACGTATGCTGACCGCTTGATGGTTCTAAACTCTATATCTCTTTACGGTTTAAAAAACGTTCGCGATAGCACTGATAAGCAGCTTCACATACGTTTGATGTGTAGCTGGCGTTAACCCCACCTGCTACCATAGCCCCTACTGCTGGAATGACTTGCGCAGCCTTGGTCTTGACCATATTAGTCGCCACCTTAGTTGCCGTTTGCCGCAAGACTCGTGAAGCTACTTTTTCGTTAACTTTATTAAAGGCCAGAACTTCTGGGTCTTTTACCGTGCTAAAAGTATCATCAAGCGCCGCTTTGCGCTCCTCAGCAGAAGCAGAGGTGGCTACCGCCAATAATGACATAGCAAATAACTGCTCATTTTTGTCACTCATGTCAAAACCGTAGTAAGTCGCATATTCACCAATAGCACGCAGATTAGCGATGATAAGACCTATTATATCTGCAGGAATACCTGCCCAACCTGTTATGCCTGTTGCTACTCCCTGAGCACTAGTTAACGCCACATATTTACTTTTAAAAAGTTTAACCCGCTTATCAACGATGGCAATAGGTAGGTTTTCAATGTCTTTGAGCTTTTTGACCGCTGAGCCATCGATATCTGCTTCATTCTGATAAGCTTCAATAGTATCTTGCACATCTAATGTCCAATTTGCAGTATCACTTAACGTGATTATCATCTTTTCAGTAGCTTTTTTTAGGGTTTCACCGAATTGCGGTGCCGCCATAAGCGTCTCCCCTGCTTTATCAATAGGCATACTTAAGGTAGCAAAGGCTTTATCTAGCAAGCTTTTATCAGGATTCCTCCAAGCTTCTATTTCTTGACGAACTTGATCTTCGTAGGCTTTATTATCGGTAGTACTGGTATTAGTAGCACTACCTTGACTCGCTTTTTCATCAGCGATTGTTTTATTATCAGTAGTAGCTGTTTCGTGAATACTTGTCTCTTCGTCATCAGAAACTGCTAAGACAATTTTACCAAAGGTATCACCTTTTTGTAGTTCACTGTGCGCGGCAACGACTTCAGATAGCGGATAAGTCTGCTGAATTTGTAACTTCAACTTTCCATCTCCTACTTTCTGTAAGACCTGACCCATAACCTCTCCACTACGCTGAGCCTTAAAACCTGCCACATTTAGGTTGTCCTGGCTACCCGCCTCTTTAAGTTTATCGACCCAAATAGTAGGTAATACATTGACGCGTCCGCCAGATTTAAGCACATCAAGCGCGCGTACGCCAGCATCATCACCGACTAAGTCCAGTAGCACATCGGCTTGCAAATTAGGGAATGCATCTTCTTTAGTATAGTCAATCCAGCCTGCAAGCTTGCTCTTATCTACGAGAGTATCAAGCTTGCTATATTTTTCTGGTGAGCAGATAACAGTGACTTTAATGTCATCTTGATTGACCTTTTCCATCAATAACTGAATAAGTAGATGACCAACACCGCCTGCTGGGGCATTGATGACGACATGCTCGCCTTTTTTGATATCAGCAAACTTAACAAATTGTAGCGCTGTTTGTCCGATACAAGGCAGTGCTCCTGCTTGCTCTAGCGTTACTGACTCTGGGACTTTGGCAAGCAGATTAGCATCAACTGCAACGTACTCAGCATAACAGCCACCATCAAAGGTCAATGCCGCCACTTGTTCACCGACTGTAAATCGATCGTTATTACTTTTGGCCACAACGCCAGCCACATCAAAACCTAAAATAGCAGGTTTGTCGTGATTAAATTTGTCGTTACGGATATTTTCCGCACCCCAACCTTTGCCTTGACGAGTTTTATAGTCGACAGGATTAATACCTGCATACGCTACTTTGACCAACACTTGGTCATCGTTCAAGTCAGGAATAGCGACACCATCTTGGTAGTGCATGACCTCAGGCTCGCCAAACTCACGAATAAGGGCGGCATGTTGAGTGGTTGGTAACGAATTATTAGAAACGGTAGACATAATTATATATCCTTATATTTTATGTAGTTATGGTTGTTTGTCTCATTAGTATATAGATTGAAAACCCACACTATATCAGAGCCAGTTCAGCACTGATAGGTAGATGATCTGAAAGCTTAGACCATGGTTTGCCATTATGCACCCAAGCACTTTTTATAGAAAGATTGCGAACATAAATACGATCTAAACTGAGCACTGGTAGCTTCGCTGGGAAGGTCGGTAACAGCTTGCCATGACAGTGTTTAAAGGCCTCAGTCATCCCAAGGTCACTGGCGAGTGTGTCACAAGATAGTTTTTTCCAGTCGTTAAAGTCACCTGCCAAAATCAGCGGTTGATCTGAGGCAATCTCATTACGTACGTAATCGCTAATTGCCTGATATTGTTTAATACGGTCGCGCTCGAACAAATTGAGATGAGCACATAGCACCACTACAGGTTTTTTCCAGCCAGCTGGCTGTACTTCACAATGCAACACCCCGCGTTGCTCTAGCTTATTTACAGTGATATTGACGTTATGTTTAGGGTCCAAGGGGAATCGACTCAGTACTGCATTTCCATGATGGCCGTCCTCGTATTCTGAGTTTTTGCCATAGCTATTTTGCAGCTGCAGATACTCACCAAACCATTCGTGCTGAGATTGATCAGGGTATTCGTTATAGTGCATGTTGCGCCTTAAGTGTTGACCTTGCACCTCTTGTAAACATAAGACATCAGACCCTACCTCTTCAAGCGCTTGAGCAATTCCTTGCATTTTGACTCGGCGATTAAGTGGCGACATACCTTTATGGATATTATAGCTGGTCACAACAAAAGAGTTTTTATTCATCATAAATTCAGTATTCATAGCATAATTGTTATAAGTAATTATAGGCGTTATCTATACTATAACAACATTGACGATAGTTTTAGCTTTATCGTTATGGCATTAAAGCGTATTAAGTACTTAACGGATAAAGGTTATTTGTGAATGCACAACACGTTTTAATGGTTGTAAACATAAAAGAGCATTGGCTCTGATTGAACCAATGCTCTTGTTTACTGATAATAAATTATCATTACTCAGTCAATTGGCCGTATAAAATCAGTAGCGTGTAACCAAAGCAATTGGCTGATCTTCGCTCATGATGTCTTGCGGCATAAATACCACTTCACCACCATTATGCATGACATGTTCTATAATCTCACCAACTGCGTCATCTGTTACGTCATTTGCAGCAGCATCATCTGCTAACATAAGGGTCTGAGCCTTTTCATCGATCTTGGCTGACTGCATATAGCCGCGACGTACATAAAGTGTCTCGCCTGCTCCTTGGAAGGCGCCGCGATAGACTTCTTGTAAATCGGTACGCAACATCTCTGCACCGCGTGCTTTGTCAATCTCACCAAGCGCGGCTTCGTGCAACGATGTACGATAGCCCTCTACCGCTTCTTGGACACCATCGATAATATGCTGAGCACTGCCATCTTCTAAATTGGTAACGTTCGAGACTTTGGCAATAATATTATCTGGACGATCACAGACGTCATTATAGTAGCTGATATTACGTGCATCACCGACCACAACCAGTGGCATTTTGTGTTCGCCCCATAGCTCTTGTACACTTTTATCAACTTGATTAAAGAACTCTTTTAAATAGTTATCTTCTTTGTTAGCTGAGCGGTCAGAGCCTGCATCACCAGTAGTATACAAACCATTATTTTCTATAGGAAACGGGATGTTTTCCATATTATTCTGGCGATCAGAATCATTATCGAATTCTTTGATAACGCGATCATTAGAAGCTTCAATTAAACGAGCCACATCGCGTGTGAGGACCACCGTATAGTAATGTACAGCGCTTGCCATATCGCGGACAAGGTCACGAGTTGCAAAACGATCTGATATTACAACGCGCTCTTTGGTATCAAGTGGCATACGGATAATTTGCACATCGTCAGTACTGGCAAAAATCGCTAACGTATCAAGGTTATAGTTATGATTGAGCTCGTCAGTTTTGGCATGAATATTTTCTAAAATAGTGGTCGCTGTTTGCTTGTCGTACTCATTAGTCAAGCGCTCCTCGACTACTTTTAGTTGATTCTTTAACGCAATAGGATCTTGTTCATTTCCTGGATGCTCACGGTGGGTCTTTACAAATATACTTACTGCAGGATCAGTTTTTGTTTCACGTAAACTCTTAAGGGTCGCTTTCATAAATACTTTTCCTTATGTTGTTGTTATAAATTCCAACCAATAAACTGTTTATATAGGTCAAATTACTTTGCTTAGTTTATATAGCTGTCTGATTTAGCTCAGTCTCATTAGCGTATTACAGTTACCTAATATTCATAATCGTTTTATAGTTTTTAATCGGTAAAACCTTGTTTAATACGTCTCCTTATGTGCGGCATAAACGATAACCCGTACATAAGACCATAATTTTTATATTGGAACTACTATGATGCTATCAAGTTAATATGATGAGCTATAGGGTTAGTTTGCAAGCAAATGATAGCGCTTTGTAAGCATAAGTAAGAAAAATTTAATATTACAACTCCTAATATTCTTTATCAGCACATAATAGAATCGCCAATACAGAGTATTTACTTATTACCTTTCACGGTGAACTTGTATTCTAAGCAAAATAGACCCATCATTTAAGTAGCCGGTCAGTTGCTCTACTAAATATGCGCATGAAAACCCAAATCATTAAATATTAACGCGCGTTTTCTTTACTGACTTGACCCTTATTGCTCTTGGATACCTCTATGACTACTACAACTACGATCGACCCAAATCTACACCTTGTTGACTTTGATGCAACCGACCCTGTTGACTTACAGGTAAAAGTCACGGATGCGATTCAACAAGGTAATGACTTTTTAGATAACATTGCAGCATCTACAGATAAAGACTCTAACGATATAAGTGCCAAACAAGCATTGACTGATGTCATGATGTTTGACCATATCAACTTAGCGTTGGATCGCAGCTGGGGTGTTTTGTCGCACCTTAATAGTGTGATGAGTAACGACAAGATTCGTCATATTCATCATGAGCTATTACCTAAACTCTCCGCCTACGGTACTCGCGTTGGTCAACATCAACCATTATTTGGCCGTTATCAGGCCATCGCTAACGACAAAGAGTTTTTTGCAACGCTTGAGCCTGCTCGTGCACGCGCTATTGAGCTCGCCCTGCAAAGCTTTGAGCTATCGGGTGTGGCGCTACCTAAAGACAAGCAGGATGAATTTGCTGACATTCAAAGTAAATTATCTACCTTATCGGCAACTTTTTCTGACCATATTTTGGATGCCACCCAAGCCTTTGCATTGCCTTTACAACAAGAACAATTAGCAGGCTTAACGGAAAGTGGCTTGGCTTTACTTGCAGATGCCGGTGAGCAGCATAAAGCCCGTGAACTTGCCAGTGGTACGCTCACGCAAGCTGATATTGATGCGTTACCAACACCCTACTATGTGGCGACTTTGAATATTCCCGTATATCTTGCGGTCATGACCCATGCAGACAATCGCGAACTGCGTGAGACTTTGTATCGCGCTTATGTGACACGTGCCTCTGAATATGACACTCATACCAATGCTAAAGGCGAGTCACTAAACAACGCGGATATCATGGGCCAAATCCTACAACTGCGTGAACAAAAAGCTCAGCTACTAGGCTTTGATAACTATGCTGAAGTTTCTCTATCGACTAAGATGGCGGAAAGCGTTGCAGAAGTTGAAACTTTTTTACGGAATTTGGCTACCAAGGCTAAGCCTACTGCTGAACAAGACTTGGCCCAGCTGCAAGAATGTGCCCGTGACTATGACATTGCTGAGCTACAACCATGGGATAGTGCCTATATTGCTGAAAAGGTAAAACAAAACAAATTTAGTTTATCGCAAGAAGAGATTCGTCCGTACTTCCCCTTACCGAAAGTTATTGACGGCCTCTTTGCTATCGTTGAGCGCTTATACGGCATCAAAGTACAAGAACAAAATAGTGCGAATGAGTCTACTAAAGCTGACAGCAACGCAGTTTCGCGCTGGCACGATGACGTACGTTTTTATCAATTATTCGATGCCGATAACAACTTACTTGGCGGCTTTTACTTTGATTTATTTGCTCGTAATGGTAAGCGCGGCGGGGCCTGGATGAGTGGTTTTCAATCGCGCTACAGTAATGATGAGCAAGCATATCAGCAGCTACCAGTTTGCTTTATGGTCGGCAACTTTACCCCAGCGCTAGATGGTAAACCAAGTCTGCTCACTCATGATGAAGTATTGACCTTGTTCCATGAGTTTGGCCATGGTCTACATCATTTGTTGACGCAAGTAACGGTTGGTGATGTCGCGGGCGTAAATGGAGTTGAGTGGGACGCAGTCGAGCTGCCCAGCCAGTTTATGGAAAACTGGGCATGGGAGAGCGATGGCATTACACTTATTAGCAGTCATGTCGAGACTGGTGAGCCATTACCAAAAGACAAGCTAGATGCTTTGTTGGCCGCCAAAAATTTCCAAAGTGGTATGCAGACCTTGCGTCAAATTGAGTTTGCATTGTTTGATTTACTGATTCATGCACATACCCCAGCGCTTGATTATGTAGGTATTCTTGCAACCCTTGATGACGTTCGCAATGACATTGCCATTATGGAAACGCCTAACTACAACCGCTTTGCCAACGGCTTTAGTCATATCTTTGCTGGCGGTTATGCAGCCGGCTATTACTCTTATAAATGGGCTGAGCTATTATCTGCTGATGCCTTTAGTAAGTTTGAAGAAGACGGTATCTTTAACCCAATCACTGGTAAAGCCTTCCGTGAGACCATCTTATCTGTGGGCGGCAGCTTGCCGGCAAAAACCAACTTTGAGAATTTCCGTGGTCGTAGTGCCAGTATCGATGCGTTATTGCGCCACAATGGCTTTGACGATAGAGGTATTAATACTGCGGCAAACGCTCAAACTACACGCGAGGTAGGCTAATGCGCTATCAATCAAGCCGTCCAAAAAGACAATTTTTAGCAGGGGTGCGTTGCCCCAAGTGTCAGGCGTTGGATGCAGTAGTGCAGATAAACGTCGTGACGCCAATACTTGACGAATATATTGAATGTACTCTGTGTGGGCATAGTGAGCATCGCCCTGACTCTGATGAGATTAGCGCTAAAAATCATCTTGAGGATCAGCTGATCCGTGATGCAACCGTCACAGGGACCAGCGGCACAGTCAAGTTTAAAAACTAGGCTTAGCGTCTTAAGACTTAATGGTTATCGCAAATTTTTAAATATTTGGGCTCATACCTGACAATTGTACTTACCACTAGCCTATCTATTGATAGGCTTTTGTTTTTTAGTTTGCTATAGTATGAAAACACTGTTATCGATATGCACTGGCTTTAGTATGACTTCTAAAAAATCGTCACCTACTCTCTCTAAAACATCTACTACTGGCGTTCGTTCAAAGAAATTCATAATAATCGTCTTATTATTACTCGCTGTTGTTATTGCCTATTTTGTATGGTCACGTCCACTATCGAATACATCGACCCCCATAAAAGAGACAACAACAAAAACTGTATCTTCTCAAGCTGAGACACTGTCAGACAATGCAGACAGCGATCTAGCAGACCCAGTAGATACGATGAATAACAACGTGCCTTTATCTGATAAAAAGGCTGTGCCAATTGAGACGCAAGCATCTGATTCTGAAACTATTTTAAACGCCTCATTGCCAGAGACCGATAGTTTAGCCAAAGAAGAAGTTGATCGTTTAGAAGATGAGCATCAACGCTTAATAGACCAAGAAAAATTGGCGGCTGAACAAGTACAAATGAATAAAAAATTAACCGACATGAAAGCTGAGCAAATTAAACTGCTTGAACAGCAAGTCGCACAGCTAGAAGCTGCACAAACGGCTGAATAATAAAAAAAACTATTAAAATTATAAGTGGCTAACCGTACGTCAATATATACTGCTTATCATTAGACAATAGCTTGAGTACATACTACTTATCAAATCATTTGCTTATGGGGTATTCGTTATGACCACTTTGCGTTTGACCCATGACCCAATTTTAAATAGCAGCGCGCAGGTACTTATTTTACCAGTTAATAGTACGGGGATATTCTTAGATCCTATACTCATGCCGTTAATACGTTATAAAGGCCTGCGCACAATGGCCTTATTGACACGGCCACTCCTTTCTAACTCTCCAAAGAATAACCCAACCAAAAAGTCTCATACCTCAAATGTGACCTCTTTAGATTGGGATACGGTAACTTTATCCCTACTCGCTCAACATTTACAAGATATACCAAAAGCTCGTGTAGATATTCATCTGCATAAAAGTATAACTATCTAAACATGTTAAATTCTCTAGTAAAATGTTTTTTCCTGTAGGTCTTAATAAGTATATTTATGTCGTGATATTGATTAAAAGATCACTCCAGCATAATATCAACTGTGCATGCCTTTGAGCATAAATATTTTTTATTTAATATACCTAAACAGGAGAATTAATTATGTCAAATAATAATTCTAGCAAAAACAATACCAAAGACGAGAACAATAACGCGGTAACGGCTGTAGAGGTTGTAAAAGACGATACCGTAGTATTTGAAAATGGCAACTTTGAAGAATACAACGCTGAGCACGACTATCAAGAAGATAAAGATCAGGACAACAAGGCTCAAGACGATAAAACTAAAGACAAGAAAACTGATAATACTGCTAAAAATGATAAATCAGCAGATAACAAGTCTGAAAGCCAAGATAAATCTCAAAGCTCTAGTAAAGCCAAAGACGCTAATGCTAAGTCAGACAACCAAGGCAAAGCTGAAAGCGCTAGCAAAAATGAAAATGTTGAAAAAAATCAGAAATCTGATAAAAAAGAAGCATCTAAGAAAGACACTAAAGCTGAAAAAGATGATCAGTCTGACAAAGCTGGCGATACTAATAAAGAAAGTAAAACTAGCAAAGAAGACAAGACTCGCAAAAGTGACAAGTCCAACGATGCTAAAGAAAATAATGCCAAGCAGCAAGACGACACTGAACAAAATGACGCTGATGCAACAGAGCAGTCCAATGAGAACAGCGACTCTAGCATGTCGATGGCAGGTTTATTCCAATGGGCAAATAAGCTCAGAGAAGACTTTATGTCTGAAGCGATGGGCATGACTAATGGCGTTACCGGAAGAGCTACTGCTATGACGCTAGAGCGATTAATCGCTGTGGTAGATATGGAGCTTGCCGCTTTTGATAAAAGCGTTGACGTTGCCAAAAAACTCATCGCAAATGTAGAAGAAGAGCGCAGCAAAATTGCTAGTAGAAAAGAGAAGTACCAAAGTATGATTGATGATTTAAATCAAGAGTAAGCATTTTAAATTGTTAATTTAGAGTTTGATTAATCCAATGTTAAATGTTTAATTTAAGCGTTTAACATTGGATTTTTTTGGCTAAATAAACTGTCTTAGCAAATGCTTATACAGACATATTTGTCCTTCTAATCTTGCTATAAGCTTGTTTACTTTGAAAACACCGACCAGCCTGTCCTTTCTCCCAGTAGCTCTAATGCTTTCGTCCCAAGTTTTGAGTTACCGACCGAATTTAGGCCAGGTGACCATACTGCGATGGCACCCTTGCCTGGCGCTATCGCTAGAATACCGCCACCGACGCCGCTTTTGCCTGGCAGACCTACCTGATAGGCAAACTCCCCAGAGCCATCGTAGTGACCACACATCATCATTAACGAATTGATCCGCTTGGATTGCTGCGGGCTGATCACCTTTGCCCTTGTGGGTTGATTGATACCGTTGGAGACCAAAAACAGACCTGCACGGGCTAACTGCTCACAACTCATCGCAATCGAGCATTGATGAAAGTAAGTATTCAATATCTTATCGACATCATGTTGTAGATGTCCAAAAGACTTCATAAAGTGAGCGAGTGCAGCGTTTCTATCTTCGTGGTCAATCTCAGACCTTGCCACCTTATAATCAAAGCAGATTGACGCATCATCTGCTATAAAATGCACAAACTGTATAATCTCATCCAATATCTCTTTTGGCTCGCGTCCCATCGTGATAGCATCCACTACCGCAATCGCGCCTGCATTGATAAAAGGATTACGCGGTCGGCCCGATTCGTATTCCAATATGGTAATGGAGTTAAAAGGGTCACCCGAGGGCTCACGGCCCACATGATTCCAGAGCGTACTGCCAAGCTTACTAAGCCCAATAGTTAGCGTAAATACTTTGGAAATACTTTGTATGGAGAATAGGGTATTGGCATCTCCTGCTGAGTATACTTGCCCATCAGGGGTAGCAACACTGATGCCAAACTGGTTGGGATCGACATGTGCAAGCTGCGGAATATAATCTGCTACCTTTCCGCGGTCGGTCTCAAGTGCCATTTGGGCGGTGATATCATCTAGAATCTTTTGCATAGGAGTGGTGTTCTTTTTCGTTATCAAGTAATGATAATTTTAACTGAATATAATCGGATGATGATAGGGGAAATATACTTAGAGATTTATTGGTTGAGTGTCACAAGCTTTATCTAGCCTCAATGCTTTTATGGGCTATATGACTATTATTAGTCACAACTACTTAAATAGACTGATATAAATGGTTCTATTATATCAGTCTATTTTAGGTGGTCTCTTAATAGGTTTGAAGGGCGAAATAGCAGGTTCCGCTGGGGTATGGCCTATGCTATCAAATCTAAACTTCTTAAGATCAAAAAAATCGTTTCTCAACTAATATGTGACTAGACACTCGTATCATATTGTTATGCTCTGCTTTTGTAGTAGGATGAAAAATCTACTTTCAAAACAGGAAACATCTTGTCATAAACCCAGTTATAGAAAAAGGCATACACCAAATAGAAAGTAGCCATAGAGACTCCCATCATAAACGCGCTCCACAAGCTAATATGTAAGTACCACGCAATCAATGGCAGGTACAATGATAGCAGACCACCTTCAAATAAAAACGCATGTAATAGCCTTAGGGCAACAGTCTTGTCTACTTTTCCTCGCATTTTCAACAAGACTTGATCAAATACCCAATTGTAAAAATAGTTCCATAGCATAGCGATAATTGAGCCAACAATAGCCATGCTACCTAATAAATGACTGTCAAAGCCAGATAACAAGCTCGTTAAGGGCACAAATATCATTAAGCCGATGACCTCAAAACCTAGCGTATGGCGAATACGATCTTTAGTAGTACGCATCGAGTTGTCCAATTAAATTAATGATTTATCCGGCTATTGTATCTGTTAAAATGGGATAACCAAGTTAGGACCTATAGGATATACAGATAGATGAGCTTTTCCTTAGAGCAACTAAAAGCCTTTGTCGCGACTGTAGAAACAGGCTCTTTCTCAGCAGCAGCACGTCAACTGGGTAAGGCGCAGTCTGTCATCAGCACGGCTGTTTCCAATTTAGAAATTGATTTAGATAACTTACTATTTGTGCGTGACGGTCGCTATCCAATTTTGACGCCAGCTGGAGAGCGGCTATTGGTAGAAGCACGATTTATACTCGGGCGCTGTGAACACTTTCGCGGGGTTGCCAAAAGTTTGGGCGAAGGCGTAGAGAGTAGATTGGTGTTAGCGGTCGATGAGCTATACCCTTTAGAACGCTTGGGGGCTTTGCTAGATGAGTTTTCATGTCGATTCCCTAGCGTGGAGCTAGAGCTACTGTTTCCTTTAATGGAAGACGTGAGTCAGCTGGTAATAGAGAAACGTGCTGATTTAGGCATTATGTGGCACCAAGATGTACCACCTTCCGCGCTAAATTTTCATATTCTGGGTTGGGAGCGGCTTAAAGTGGTTTGCGCCCCAGAGCATGAGTTGAATAGCCCAAAAATAGGATGGGAAGAGTTAAAACGCTATCGACAACTACTAGTAGCTACTCGTAATCATAGTGAAGATAAAGCACGATTACGGATAGCGTCGGATGTTTGGTGGGTTGAGAGTCAGTGGGTCATCGTTGAGCTAGTACAGCGCAACTTAGGTTGGGCTTTTGTGCCTGAACATGTGGTTGCTAGCGCCTTAGACAGTGGTCTTATAGTTGCACCAACATTGGGCTATGATGATCACGACTGGCCAGTAGCTTTAGTTCTTATTTGGCATAAAGAGCGCGCTTTAGGTAAAGCGGCGACTTGGCTAAAATCGGCTGCGATTGTTCAAGATAGATAATATCTTATTTTTAAGGCATATCATCTAATCGTAGTGTTCAACTTAACCTAATTGAGGTTTCGTGTCTTTTTTACATAATAATCTAGTCAAAAACCATCAAGCCAAGCTCATTAAGTACACTCAGATGTATACTGATTCGATATAAAAGTCTATACCCATTGGAGTCATTTGAGCTACAGTCTAAGGTTTCAATTCTCAATAGAGAACCGTCTTTGTTCTCACAAGAGAGGTCGTATTAAAGACCTTATAATCTAGGTAGAAATTATAATAACTAACACTACAGCTTAAAACAACTTTCCAATTATTCAAAAACAAAAAAACCGCCCTGACTGCTATTACTAACAGTTCAGAGCGGTTTTTTATATCAAACTAAGCTACTTATTCAGCAGTTGTCATTGTACCCTGCTCAATACCTTTCATAGTCAACTTAATGCGACCAACATGAGATTACTCCAGTGCTTATCTTCTTTAACCAGTCCCATTAAGCTCAAATCAAATTTAAGTATAGCTTATTGTACTCTACAAAGTTGAATTGTAGCTATTTCATCACTTCAATGGATAAATTTTTGAATCCAATAAATACTACTCGTAGATCATCAACTGATAAGTTAGGCTCAACCAACTCCCTCCTTCCTATCTTTTCATTAATGGTCTATAAATAGTATTACGCGTTACGTATTACTGGTTTCATTTATGCACATCCTAATCATACGGATATACGTTTAGACAAGTGAACCTATAAGATACTTGGGCTATAACTTAGTAATTAACGCTTAACACAAAAGC
Organism: Psychrobacter sp. 1Y4; assembly: GCF_051847555.1. Lineage (NCBI taxonomy): Bacteria > Pseudomonadati > Pseudomonadota > Gammaproteobacteria > Moraxellales > Moraxellaceae > Psychrobacter > Psychrobacter sp. 1Y4. The sequence goes on from NZ_JBPYDE010000005.1 coordinate 95,140, forward strand.
CAACTACAAATTACTCTATAATGACTTCAATATGAAGAACTCATCTAAATTGATATCTGAGTAAAAAATACGTTTATTTATCTCTTAAAAGCCCTTCAATTATCCAATTTTGGAGGTTTAAATCGCTCTCATGCCAATTTATATTTTTATCCCAATACCCTTCAGAGCGTTCAAGAAAATTCAACATAGGAAAGCCATAACTTATCTCTACAACTTTAATTTCATCGTCTATACCGTGAATCAGGTCAATGGCTAATGACTGAGTTTCAAGTTTATCAGAAACATTAAAAGCTAACTCTATGTACCTTCTATCAATTTTATCATTATCAAAAACCAAATTTCCGCTTCCTGATGCTCTAAAATCATTCTCTCTAACCATTCTCTTTAAAGCTACTGCTTTATTATCAATCACGACAACTCTAACGTCAAAACCTTTGTTTTCTATAAAGTCTTGAAAATAAGCGTAATCACGTTCAGGACTTTGTTTTTTAGCAAACTCGCTATTAAAAACAAGTCTTGTAACACCTTTTAAAACATTTGTTAACGAATCTATACTTACTGTATCTTTTCCACTCTTTCTAAGCGCTTCTTTTAAATACCCAACCCTATCTAGCTGAGGGAATCCCTTTCCAAAAGACTTATCTATAAACTTAATTGCGTCTGACTTTGATCTAGCCAGCTTAACATTACTAGACCCTGCACCTCGAGTTAGTTTGAAAACTTTGGGATAGCTAGTATTCTTTGCCCATTTCTTCGCTTGTTTCTTATCATAAAAAATATAGCTAGGAACTACTGGTATACCAGCAGCTTCAAGAAGATACTTTTGAGCGACCTTGTTATCAAAATGCCAGCTTGTTTTAAAATCAGGAAAAACTCTTAATCCTGCATGTTCTATAGCAAAAAGGATATTTTTGGCAGCGAGAACATCCTTGATTTGTGAATGATGATGATGCCACATGAAAACATCATAACCTTTTAGTTGTTCTATAATATCAGTATCAAAAGCATTAACTAACTTATAATCAATATTTTTATTTTCGCAATATTCAATCCAACGATCGGAAAAGCTCCCTGGTCTATGATGAATAGCTACTTTCATTTATATTTTCCTCAAAAAAAATCATTGAATATTTTAAAAAAACGGAGTCAATAGATTCTGTTTTTCTTAAAAGAGAGATCATTAAAACACAAAATTAAATTAATAGCACAATCGATACCACATCAATAGAGCAAAATTTTTGGTATGACATGGTTGATGTGATAACCGAATTAATTGTATATCGTAAAATTAAATACATCTTAAATAGACACCAAAATGTAAGTTGCTTTAACACAATGCGGTACATTTCGAATACTAAAGTTCAATAGCTTTATTAGCTAGCAGTTTAACGGCCATTATGAAGCCCGTACTCAAAAATAAAGATAGCAACACCTTGATGTTATTAAAAATATTTTAAAAGAATAGCGAAAACTGCTACAAAAAAATTGATAATTAACACACATTCTAATATTACGAGTAATCTATCTAACTATAAAACACTATATAGATAGAATCAAACAATATGTTGCAATCCGAATATAAGACAAAAATCTAGAAAAACACTTATTTATTACTTAGATAAAACCAATAAAATATTGAAATCAAAACTTATGATTCAACCAAAAAGTCCATAATCACTATTATAACGGTGCTGATGGCAAATTAAAGAAGACTCAATCTACTTTAGAAAATATTACTACATGTGGACTACAAGGTATATTGTCATTATGTCAATAGCTAGATCTATTGTTACATATAGCGCACAGCCAGAGATTAATATCCTTACTAGGAAACTAAATGCATTTGATAAAAGTAATATTTAACTATTTAGTAACATTAAAGAGACAGACAAAAAAACCGCCCCGACTGCTATTACTAACAGTTCAGAGCGGTTTTTTATATCAAATTAAGCTACTTATTCAGCAGTTGTTGCTGTACCTTGCTCAATACCTTTCATAGTCAACTTAATGCGACCACGGTTATCAACGTCTTGAACCAAGACACTAACCGTCTGACCTTCTTTTAGATAATCTGATACATTCTCTACACGCTCTTCTGCAATTTGTGAGATATGCACGAGACCATCTGTGTTTGGCAAGACGTTAACGAACGCGCCGAAGTCAACGATACGAGCGACCGTACCTTCGTAAGTTTTACCAACTTCAACTTCAGCCGTCAATGCTTCGATTTTACCAATAGCAGCTTTAGTTGCCGCTTTATTCTCACCAAAAATACGAATCGTACCAGCATCATCAATATCGATAACCGCGCCAGTCTCTTCTGTGAGCTGACGAATCATCGCGCCGCCTTTACCGATGACATCACGAATCTTATCAGGATTGATTTCGATAACCGCGTAGTTCGGTGCATGGGCGTTGATTTCAGTACGGCTCTCTGGCAATACTTGGTTCATGGCATCCAAGATATGGATACGACCAGCATGAGCTTGCTTTAGCGCTTGCTCCATGATGTCAGGCGTGATGCCTTCGATTTTGATGTCCATCTGTAGCGCAGTGATACCGTCTTTAGAACCAGCGACCTTAAAGTCCATATCGCCTAAATGATCTTCATCACCTAAGATGTCTGACAATACAGCAAAGCGCTCGCCTTCTTTAACCAGACCCATTGCAATACCAGCGACTGGCGCTTTTAATGGTACACCAGCATCCATTAATGCCAAGCTTGCACCGCAAACAGACGCCATAGAAGAAGAACCATTTGATTCAGTGATTTCTGATACCACACGGATGACATACGGGAAGCGTTCGCTGTCCGGTAGCATCGCTTGTACACCACGGCGCGCTAGACGACCATGACCGATTTCGCGACGTTTAGGGATACCTTCACGGCCAGTCTCACCCACTGAGAAATGCGGGAAGTTATAGTGCAGCATGAAATGGTCACGGATAGTGCCACCTAATGAATCAATCATGTTAACATCACGGCTATTGCCTAGCGTAGTGGTGACTAAGGCTTGCGTCTCACCGCGAGTAAATAATGCTGAACCATGCGTATATGGCAATACACCAACCTGCACGTCAAGCGCACGGACTGTTTCAGGATCACGGCCATCGATACGCGGCTTACCTGACAAGATATTGTCACGAACCGTACGATATTTAAGGTCGTTGTAGATTTCTTTTAGCTCAGATACCGTATCAGCATAAGTTTCTGACTCAGCATCACCAGCAAGCGCATCAATGATTGATTGCTTAATTTCATCGAGCTTGGTGTAACGCGCTTGCTTATCAGTAATGGTATAAGCATCTGCAACTTGCTCACCGAACTGCTCTTTCATGCTGCTGGTAAGCGCTTGGTCACGCTCAGGGGCAACATACTGCTGCTTAGCGGTACCGATCTCTTCTGCCATTGAAGCAATGTTATCAATCACGATTTGCTGTTGCTGATGACCATATAATACCGCGCCTAACATCTGATCTTCTGACAGCTCTGCTGCTTCAGATTCAACCATTAATACTGCAGACTTGGTACCAGCTACGACTAGGTCAAGATCACTCTCTTTAAGCTGCTCAGTCGTTGGGTTTAGTACGTACTCACCACCGATAAAGCCAACACGTGCCGCAGCGACAGGACCATTAAATGGCGCATCAGAGATTGCTAATGCTGCTGAAGCACCGATTAATGCTGCAATGTCTGCAGACTGGGTTTTATCTGAGGATACAACTGTTGCTGTAATCTGAATCTCGTTGACATAGCCTTCAGGGAACAGTGGACGAATTGGACGATCAATAAGACGCGAGGTTAGAGTCTCAAACTCGCTCGCGCGGCCTTCACGTTTGCCGTATGCACCTGGAATTTTACCCGCTGCATACATTTTTTCTTGATAGTTTACAGTTAATGGAAAGAAGTTTTGACCTTCTTTAGCTTCAGACTTTACTACTGCTGCAACCAGTACTGATACACCGCCCATATGAACCATAATAGAGTTGGCTTGGCGGGCAACACGGCCAGTTTCAAGGACGACCTTTTGGTCGCCATATTGGAATTCACGTTTAATAGTATTAAACATTGTCGGATTTGTCATATATTTTTCCTAATGTTGAATGACGAAAACAATTTCAATTGCTTGCGCAATCTAATATCGGTCATTAAGTGTTCTATCGTACTTTGATGTACTGATAAATCGTATTTAGTGGCCTTATTGCCAGGTCATATATTTACCAATGGTACTACTGTATTTTCTTTATTATTCAGATTCAGTTTTTATAGCCATCTACCATCATAAACTTTCTATCATCATGGATTTTAATAGTGTTCTACACCGTTTCCACACTTTTTTTATTATGTAAATTATTTATATAACATAACAATATATAGAGACAAACTACGAGATAGATACTGTGTTTTAACGCGCTATAAAATTACCCAATGCACCATTTTACAGTGATTTATAGGTGTTGACCAATTAAATACAAAACTGAGTGTTTTTATGGTCAAAAGTTGGGCTAAACGGCAACCAGACTACCTAATACTTACCAGATATCCATAAAAAAGCGGCGTGAAACTATTCCACACCGCTCTTTCATTACTTACATATTATATTGATAACAGTCAATTATTTTTTCAACACTTAAAAGAGAGTCTTTAGAGTCATATGACAAATAAGCACTACCTTTTTACTTAACTATTATTAATATTGCAGACGTCAAATTAACGACGTAGACCCAACTGCTTGATAACAGTTGTATAGCGACCAAGATCTTTACCTTTTAGGTAATCAAGCAATTTACGGCGCGTATTAACCATACGGATAAGGCCACGACGGCTATGGTGATCGGCTTTATGCTCTTTAAAATGATTCTGTAAATCATTGATACGAGCACTTAACAAAGCGATTTGAACTTCTGGTGAACCTGTGTCATTTTCGCCGCGCTGGTATTGAGCGATGATTTGTTCGCGATCGGTATTAGTTAGCATAAATATCTCCGGCAATGCTAAAATCTCAAAGATGTACTCAGATTTAAGCCATCTTTTGAGCATTAGAATAATAATTAAAGTAACTTTATCGTCATTCAGGACAACCCTGCATTACTAGAGTTGACCTAGTGTACGACAAGCTCAATGAATAATAACAATTATTTAAAAATAGATTAGATAGCGACAAAATAATGCATAAATCGACCTTATAATCGAAATAGTAAACAAAATATTTTGACTTATCTAAAATCATATTTAAATGTGGTGGCAATTATAACAAAAAACTGCTGAACTCGCAGCAGTTTTTCATATTAGTTTTCTTGTTTAATCAAGGTTTTTTAGAAGCAATAAAATAACTGATCGTCTTAGACTATTTGTTTTTTATATCAGCTTCAGTAGCCTTGCCACCAAGCTCATCACCATCTAAAGGCACTGTCGTCGCTTCTGCTATGCTATCTGGAATAGCGTCTTTGCTAGGATTGATGTCTTCTGCAAGCTTTTCAATTTCTTGTTCTTGTTTATCCATATTTTGTTTTGATTTATCCATAATATTTCCTTAAAACTATTTAATAACTGTGAAATACTAACCATCACTTGATTAGTACTCACGGTAAAAATTCGTTTAACAAAAGCTTCTTGGACTCAAAGCACTACTTATCGTCGTCTTTAGCATTTTCTAAATTATCAGCGATACGCTCGGCTGCAGCTTCAGTATCTTTGGTATGGTTGTCTTCAGTTTGGCTCTTGAGCGCTGCAGTTGCAGACTCAGAACGTTGTTGCTCAACTTTAGTATCGTTTGGATTAGGGTTAGCCATAATAATTTCCTTAGTTAATATCAGTTAATATTGTTCTAGTTTAGAATAAAAATATAATGAGTTGTTTTACGTTTTGTAGAGTATTTGAACTAGTTAAGACAATGCTTTATCAATAGCTTCAACAAAGTTATCAATGTCATCCGGGTTGCGAGAGGTAATTAAATTACCGTCGATCTGTACTGTTGTATCGATAAAATCTGCACCAGCATTTTCTAAATCTGTTTGCAATGAGTGATAAGCGGTCAACTTCTTACCCTTTGCGATACCTGTATTGATAAGCACCCAAGGCGCATGACAAATAACTGCCAGTGGTTTACCTGCTTTATAAACAGTATTGATGATACTGTGTGCCTCTGCATTGCCACGGATAGTGTCAGCATTGACAGTTCCGCCTGGCAGTACCAACGCATCGTAGTCAGCTGCATTTGCATCACTTGCAAAGATATCAGCGGTAAAAGTATCACCTTTGTTGACGTCCTGTTTCATTGCTTGAACGTCTTTATCTTTATTAGTTGTAATCAATATAGTTTTATAACCTTTGTCTTTCAACTGGTTATTTACGTCTTCATATTCTGCTTGCTCAAAATTATTGTGTAATAAAAAAGCGACGGTTTTCATATTATTCCTTATTTAACGATTGGGAATTTATGTGAATAAATTAACTAATAACTCTATTTATCATAATTTTTTATTATTATTAAGTATTTTCTATTATTCATCCTCAGTGATCTATTAGTCGTCCGTGCCCTGCTAAAGCTATTACCTGTTATATTTCTTATATGAAGCCCTTCCCATAAGATGTTTTTATTATCAAATTAAGTTTTTGTTTTTATAGATTAATTTTACCATTGAGCTTTGTTATTTTATTTGTCCTTCCCTGTCACTTTCCTTAGCTGACTTAACTAATGTACAAAAAAAACAGGTTTCACCATAGGCGAAACCTGCAATAAAATGTGACGATATGTGATTAATGTAAACTGTTAGTAAGCTGCTCAGGAATTGTCTATAAGATAGTTTAGAAAAATAACCTTAACGTTGAATCAACTTCTTTGGTTGCAACCGTCCATTGAGACTAACGGCACCTAAACCCAAAAACTGACCTTGCTCATTTATTAAACGAATATCTATTGGTGTCTCGTACGTTAACAGTTGTGCGCTAGCAGTGTCCTTAGAGGTAGCAAAGTTACTTTTGTCGGTATGGATAGACGACTGGTTATCTATCCTATCTAAAATATAGCTCTTAATCTGGTCTGTCAATTGTTCAGATACGTTTAAGCGTTGACCCATATGGATACGCTTACACTGCTCAGTCGTCAATGTCAGCTTCATATCGATATCGATACATGCATCCACTGGCATTAACTGTGCTTGACGATTATCCAATGCTTGTTCTTCTAATGCGGTCAAGCTAAGCGCATTATCAATATCGAATTTACCGACTTGCAAGCGCCGCAGTGCTGTCAGATGCCCTAATGTACCTATCGTTTTAGCGATGTCTTCACCAAGCACGCGTACATAGGTGCCTTTGGTGCAAGTAACCGTCAACTGTATTTGTTCGTTATCAAGTGCTTTTAAATCAATTGACTTGATGACGATATTTCTTGGTAAACGCTCTACTTCAATACCAGCCCGTGCATACTCATAAAGTTTTTTGCCGTCCTTTTTTAGCGCCGAATACATGGGTGGTATTTGCTGCTGAGCGCCCAAAAACTGCTGGGCGATTTTTTCTAACTCTACCTCATCAAACTTTGGCACAGACATAGTTTTAACAATCTGACCCTCCGCATCACCAGTATCAGTCTGACTACCAAGCAAGATAGTCGCTTGATAAGTTTTATCGGCATCCAATTGATAGTGGCTAAATTTGGTAGCCTCACCCAGACAGATAGGTAACAAGCCAGTGGCCATGGGATCAAGCGTACCAGTATGACCCGCTTTTTTACTATTATGGTTTGGCGATTTAAAAAGATATTTCACTTTCGATACCACTTGCTGTGATGTCATACCGTAAGGCTTATCTATTAAAATAACCCCTGAGACTTTTATTTTATCAGGTACTATTTTAGCTTTTTTATCAGTTTGCTCAGGCGCTATAGACATAATAGTAATTTACTCGTCATTCTCGTTTTGTTCAGTTTTACTGACGGCTTGATTGATTAAATCCATCATATAATTGCCGCGCGCAGTGACTTCATCATAATGAAAACGCAAACGTGGCGTAGTACGCGTTTTTAAACTATGGCTAAGCTCAGTACGCAAAAACCCTGCCGCTTTATTAAGAACTTCTATGCTTTGTTCATGATTGGTTTTAGTCATGGCATCATTGAGCTCAGGCTCCATAATAGTGACGTATACATCAGCATAACCCAAATCTGGACTGACCTTCACACTAGAGATAGTTACAAAGCCCGTCAAACGCGGATCATTGACCTCGTCACGAATTAGCACTGCAAGCTCACGCTGTATCTGATCTGATAAGCGTTGTAAACGTTGATTCATTTTATTATCCTACTTTTCAATAATATTTTAAAAATAGCTTTTAATAGCGGAAATATACGATAAAAAAGGCCTACCAGGATGATCCTGTTAGACCTTAATATGTCGTTATATTAATACTCTAAGTTCTAACGAATAAAAATACAATATGGTTAAATTGTACGTTCAAACTGTTGAATCTCAAAGACTTCAATCTTATCACCAGCTTCGACATCATAACCACGAACGGCAAGACCACATTCCATGCCAGTACGCACTTCATTAACGTCTTCTTTGTAACGGCGTAGCGACTGTAACTGTCCAGTGAAGATAACTTTATCATCACGTAATACACGAATTGGCTTATTACGATAAATAGTCCCTTCAACCACCATACAACCAGCAGCAGCACCGAATTTGCTAGAACGGAATACTTCACGAACTTCTGCAATACCAAGAATCTTCTCACGATGTTCAGGCGCAAGCAAGCCACTCATCGCAGCTTTTACATCGTCAATCAAGCCATAGATTACGCTGTAATAACGAATATCCATGTTGGCAGTATCTGCTTTACGGCGTGCAGTTGCATCTGCGCGAACATTGAAGCCCAATAATACAGCTTCACTTGATTCTGCAAGCGTGACATCAGACTCAGAAATTGGACCAACACCTGAGCTAATCACTCGTACTTTAACTTCATCGGTGGACAGCTCATTTAGTGCAGCTAGTAAGGCTTCGAGTGAACCACGTACGTCAGTTTTTAGTACGATATTTAAGAATGACACATCGCCTTGTTCCATCTGATCAAACATGCTTTCTAAACGCATGGCATTTTGACGTTCAAGTTGACGCTCACGCTCACGGTTGGTTCTAAAATCTGCAACTTCACGTGCTTTTTTCTCGTCTGTTACGACTAAGAATTCACTACCAGCTGCTGGCGTTTCAGGTAAGCCTAGGATTTCGACCGGTATAGAAGGACCTGCTGACTGTACACGTTTACCATGTTCATCCGTTATTGCACGCACTTTACCGTAATGCTCACCAGCTAGCACTAGATCACCCTGTTTAAGTGTGCCTTTCTTGACCAATACACTAACAACAGGACCACGACCTTTTTCAAGTTTTGACTCAATGACCACACCTTGTGCAGCACCATCTAATGGCGCTTCTAGTTCCATTAGTTCAGCCTGTAAGCTAATATATTCTAAAAGATCATCAATGCCTTCACCGGTCTTGGCTGAAATACGAGCCATTGGTGTATCACCGCCCCAATCTTCTGAGACCACTTCTTTTGTAGTTAACTCATTAAGGACGCGATCAGGATCAGCACCTGGCTTATCCATTTTATTGATAGCTACGATTAAAGGTGTACCAGCAGCGCGCGCATGATCAATTGCTTCTTCTGTCTGCGGCATCATGCCATCATCCGCTGCCACAACCAATACTACAATATCAGTAGCTTGCGCACCACGTGATCGCATAGCGCTAAAGGCTGCGTGACCTGGAGTATCAAGGAAAGTAATAACGCCGCGTTCCGTCTCTACATGATAAGCACCAATATGTTGAGTAATACCACCTGCTTCACCTGTGGCGACCTTCGTTTCACGAATCTTATCAAGTAATGAGGTTTTACCATGGTCAACATGACCCATAATAGTAACCACTGGTGGCCGCGTTTGTACATTACTGCTGCGCTCATCAACGGCATCGTGAAGATCATCTTCAACTTTAGTATCACTAACAGGCACTGGATTATGTCCCATTTCTTCAACGATTAAGCTGGCTGTTGCTTGGTCAATCGTATCTGATTCTCGAGCCATTTCACCCATTTTCATCAGCAGTTTAGTGACTTCGCGTGCTTTGACCGCCATACGCTGGGCCAAGTCTGCGACAGTAATATGTTCACTAATCTCTACATCATAGACAATCTTTTCGAGCGGCTTTTCAAACTTATGCTGCGACGCTTGAGAGGAACGTAGACCATTTTTGGTATTTTTGATTTCACGTTCGCTTTGATTTTTACGGCGACGTCCACGAGTACCTGTACTATTCGCTCCTCGTTTGATCTCACGGCGCTCTTTTTCAAACGATTCTTCTAATGCGTCCCCAACCAACCCTTCGGCCAATGGCTCATCCTTACGAACTTCAGTCGCAGGTTCACGGTCAGTATATTTACCAGCCATCTTACGCATCTGCTCAAGGGTACGCTTTTGCGCTTCTTCAGCTTGTACGCGACGTGTTTCGCTCTCAATTTGACGTAAACGCTCTTCTTCTTTCTCACGTGCTTCACGAACTTTACGTTCAGCAGCTGTTTCAGTCTTTGGCTTAGTAGCAGCAACTTTTTTCTTTTCTTTCTCTTTTTCTTTAGGTTTAACTTCAACGGTAGCTTTGCCGCCTTTTTTGACTACGACTGAGGTAGATACTTCCTCACCTTTGCCTTCTGAGCTTTTACTTGAACCAAGACTTGCCCGCATAGCAGCTAAGGTAGCCGCTTGACGCTCTTCTGATTTTTTCTTAGTGGCATCACGCTCTTCAGCTTCTTTAGCCGCACGTGCTTGTGCCTCAATCATCGCCTGTTCACGGGCAGCCAATTCTTCTGCCATTTTTTCTGGATTCGGCTTATCAAACACTTTCTTTTTACGTACTTCAACATTGACGCTCTTAGATTTACCTGAAGAGCCCGTCACGCGCGCAGTACTGGTCGTTTTAGATTTAAGACTAATACGACGTTTTTCTTGCTGTCCGTGACTTTGTTTTAAATACGTTACCAATTTTTCTTGCTCAAGTTCGGTGACTGAGTCATCCTCCCCGCGAGCAGGTAGCCCAGCATCCTGGAGTTGCTGCTGTACAGCACCGACGGTTTTGCCTACCATTTCTGCCAGTTCTTTGACGGTCTTATCTGCCATTTATTATCACCTACTGTCTATTATTTGCTATTTGTTCAATTCAGTTGTTGGCTACAAATGATTGCGTTTGACCAAAACAGAGATTATTTAATATAATTGGATGTTATATAAGTATATTAAATATTAATCTTTTATTAGCCTTTCATTATTAATAGCATACCACCAAAAGACAGCGATATGCAGTTAACACCTATTCATCGAACCAAGATTCCCGAGCCTTCATGATAAGCTTGCCTGCTGTTTCAGCATCTAAACCTTCAATATCTTCTAAATCAAAAACTGCTTGTTCAGCCAGATCGTCAACGGTAATAATGTCTTTTTGAGCCATTTTATAGGCCCAACTGACTGTCATACCCTCAAGATCCTGCAATTCTTGACTCGGCTCTTTCATGTTTTGCTGTTTAAATAATTCATCTGCAATGACTACTTCTTTAGCACGTTCTTGAATCATGTCAATTGCTTCATCGTCTAACCCTTCAATATCGTAGAAGGTCTCGACAGGTACATATGCTACTTCTTCAATACTCGTAAAGCCTATATCAACCAAAGCTTGGGCAAGGTCCTGATCTACTTCTAAACGCTCATAGAACAATTCAATAAATGCCTTGCTTTCGTTTTCTTGACGCTGTTGATACTCTTCTTCTAGCATCATGTTCAACTTATAACCAGTCAACTCTGAAGCCAAACGTACGTTTTGTCCTTGCGAACCAATGGCACGCGCAAGCTGATCATTGGTACTAAAGATAATATCTGCTGTCTGGGTATCTTCATCTAAGATGATACTGCTGACGTCTGCAGGTTCAAGTGCACTGATAATATATTGTGCAGGATCGTCTGACCATACTACGACATCGATACGTTCTCCATCAAGCTCTTGCTGTACTGCTTGAATACGTGTACCACGCATACCAATACATGCACCCACCGGATCAATACGATGATCATTAGTCTTAACGGATATTTTAGCACGAGTACCTGGTAGGCGAGCGACATTACGAATCTCAATAATTTGCTCTGCGATTTCGGGTACTTCCTTTTGCATTAACGCTGAAAGCATTTCAGGATGCGTACGCGATAATAGTAGCTGTGCACCGCGATTTTCACGATTCACATGATACAAGATAGCATTAATACGTGATTTAACGCGTAGCTGCTCACGTGGCAACATATGATCTCGTGCTAAATAGCCTTCTGCATTGTCACCTAGATCGATAATATAACCATCACGCGTCTGCTTTTTAACTTCGCCATACATCATCTCACCAATACGTGGCTCAAAAGCATCTGCTACTAAGGCACGCTCAGCTTCACGGATTTTTTGGATGATTACCTGCTTTGCTTGAGTCGCTGCGATACGCCCAAATTCGATCGACTCAATCTGCTCTTCCTTTACATCCCCGATCGACCATTCTTCTTGATCAAGGTCAGTAATAGCAAGCTGACAAGCTGGCATTTCATGATCTTCATCAGCAACCACTGTCCAATAACGATAAGTATCATAATCGCCAGTAGTACGATCGATAGCCACTCGTACTGCCACTTCTGGCTGTTCGGTATATACTTTTTTCTTAGTCGATACTACTAAAGCGTCTTCTATGGCTTCAAATATATCTTCAGGGTTTAGGCCTTTTTCATTACTGACGGTTTCAACTACCGTTAAGATTTCACGACTCATGCTATACCAGTCCTATACTTACTTAAATTTCATAATTTGTGTATTGACGTTATGTTGCTAAAGTAAACCGTACGTTATCTAAGTTTTACAACATCAAGTGTCTTCAAAAACGAGATTGGCCTTGTCGATATTACTAAAAGTAATCTCGAACTGCTCATTGTCAGTAGCAGTAAGAATCAACGAGGTAGCACCCATACTATCTAGGTTACCCGTTACTTTTCGTCGTTTTTTGTCCCCTTGTCCTATTGCTTGGATCAGACGCAAACTAACCGTTTGTCCGATATAGTCTCGCATTTGCTCTTCTGAGAAGAACGCACGATCAAACCCTGGCGATGATACTTCTAAAATATACTCACCCGCAATAGGATCATGTACTTCAAGAATACCACTCACTTGATGGTTGACTGCGGCACAGTCCTCAATAGTTACCTGTTTGTCTTGCGCTTGCTCTTCTGGTAGCGACTCAATATAAATACGCAATAAAGAACGACGTCCCTGTGGTACGAACTCTACGCCCCACAAAGCTACATCACATGCCGCTACTGCAGGAGCAATAATATTGGTCAATTCTTCAACTTTGGTAGAAAGTTTCATAATTTGTTTATAGTTTCCTATTTACTGGTGTACAGAACTTAAAGCGTTTTTTTATATTTTATGAGCAACGTTTAAGAATAACACTGTAATCGTTGTATCTTTTTGCAGCTAAACTAAAGTGTATGACTTTGCATATTAAGTCCAAGCCTCGTATCGTCTTATACTTATAGAATAATACAAATTATAGACGTTGGATTAAGGCTGTACATTCTAATAGAATACACAAAGCCAAAATATCACTGAGAGAGTATGAAATAAAAGGTATTGCCGCTTATGAAGCGCTGCACAATTAACCGATATTACTTCACTCTATAAAAATAGAGCTTAGCATAAGTAGGATAAATACCGTGATAACACAGACTCTCAGATACAAAAAAACCCACAAACATAATGGTGGGCTTATTGCAACTGACAATTTAGTGTACAAAAATCAGTATTGAAAGTGGTAGCGGGGGCTGGATTTGAACCAACGACCTTCGGGTTATGAGCCCGACGAGCTACCAGACTGCTCCACCCCGCATCAATTTAGAATGCACATTGTAGGCGAGTTTTATAGACTTGTCAATCTTTATTTAAAATAAATTTAAACTAAAAATCTTAACTCTATAACAATCCACTCAGCACTACGTGCTGCAAAAAAGTTGGTGCGATTGGGGGGACTTGAACCCCCACAGCTTGCGCTACCACCCCCTCAAGATGGCGTGTCTACCAATTCCACCACAATCGCTTATAGTCGTTTATAACTATAACTTTTTTACTTCTCTGTTTTTAAGCAGCTTTTTTCAAAGTCATGAGGATAACAATGAGGAGTAATACATGTAGCCGTACAAAAACAGACGAGCATTGTAAAACTAACCCAACGAAATAGCAAGGATGACTATAAAAAACTTGCCTACTATTACTCTTTGCAGGCTAGGTTGTTATAAGTCAGCTCATTACTCAGGATTTTGCGTCAAAGGACGCGGCGTTTGCGGCGCTGAAACTGGAGCATCTAAACGAAACTGATCTTCAGCCTGCTCACGCGCGTTTACCGCAAGAACCATACTGGTTATAAAGAAAATAACAGTCAATACTGCAGTAGCACGTGTCAAAAAGTTTGCCGTGCCTGCTGCACCAAACACGGTACCAGAAGAGCCAGCACCAAAAGAGGCTCCAGCATCTGCTCCTTTGCCATGCTGTATCAAAATCAAGCCAATCATGGCAATCGCCACGATGATATGCAGGGCTAATATAAACGTAAACATGGTGGCCTCTTTTGCCGACAAATAACGAAAGTCAACTCTTAATATTTAGCACTATGATCATAGAACTATAGGAAGATTCAACTATAATAAGAATAAATAAGGCGCATTGTACACGATTGCAAGGGCACTGTTAAACCCACTTTTTATGACTCATAAACGCTTTTTGCTCAATACTTATTTTTAATAAGTAAACTTAGTAGTTAATTATTATAAAGTCTGTTTGTTTTTAGCTTGGTTAAAAGCGTGAGCAATCGCCAAAAAACTCTCTGCTTTTAGTGATGCACCGCCAACCAGTGCTCCATCTATCATAGGGCTGGCCGCAAAGCTATCAGCATTATCTTTGTTAACGCTGCCGCCATATAAAACCGTCGTTGCAGGTAGCGTTGTCTCAAAGCTTGCGACTGTTTCTTTAATATGCTGATGAGTCGCGTCTACTTCCATCACTGTTGGGACCTTGCCTGTACCAATCGCCCAAACAGGTTCATAAGCGATAATCAAACGCTCCGCTAGTCTTTGAACAAGTTCAGGCGCTTGCTCTTTACTTTTAATAAGTAAGTCCTTTATTACAGCTAGTTGATCATCTAATACACTAAAGGTTTGCTGATTATCGTATTGAGTTTGCGTTTCACCGATACAGTACACCACGCCTAAGCCTTGTGTAAAAGCATGACTCAGTTTTTCTAACAGACTCTCATGAGACTCTTGGTAATATTGGCGACGCTCAGAGTGCCCGAGTATCGTCCATGTCGCGCCTGCATCAGCGATTTGCTGTGCTGAACAATCACCAGTATATGCCCCGCTACTATCACTAAGCGCACTGATATCTTGAGCAGCAGTGAGTATAGCGGTGTTTTGCAAGCGTGCGCTCACATTTGCTAAGTGGATACAGCTAGGCGCTACCATTAACTGACAACCATTACTGACAGTATCATCAGCAGTCGTTAATAACGTGTCTAACAGTGCATTAACGTCTTTAGTCGTTGCTGGATTTTGTTTCCAATTGCCAATTACCCAAGCTTGCATGGTTTATCTACCTTCTATCATTCGTCGTTGTCGATGTGGCTGATACGCGCGTAAGTATAGCAAAAATTCATCTGCTACTGTTATAAGTGTCGTTATTGTTCTATAAGCTTTGACTTTTTACTGTCATAAAACTTTATATACTTTTAAAGCTGAAATGTAAATTGTCATGTTTCTTGCATATATTCACTATCGTTCTATTAAACCAGAGTATAAGTCACGATTTATAAGCTTGATTTGCTTATCGATATCGAAATAAAAAATAATTCTAAGACTAGCACTCATAGATTTGCCATATATGCAGTATTAAGGAGAAAGGGTCATGTCTACTACATTTGGTGGATTAGCACAGCAGCTAACTCATGCAGGGATTGTGAGTGAAGCAAACATGCAGACTGCTCAGACTGAATCAAAGCAGCAGCAACTCAGTCTCGTATCATATTTAGTAGAGCACAATATGGCCAATGCCTATCAGCTTGCTCAGTTGATGGCGCAGTCTTTTGGCGATCCGCTGTTTGATCTTAATGTCCTTAGTAATGATGTTATTCCAAAAGATCTGGTAGACGAGAAAATTGTACGTAAGTTTAATGCGCTGCCTATCTTTAATCGCGGACAGCGATTATTTGTGGCCTTAAGTGATCCTACTCGTATTGATGCTATTGATGCCATTGCCTTTAATTCTCGGCTGTCAGTTGAGACAGTAGTAGTCGAAGAAGACAAGCTTAAAAAACGTATCGATAGTATTTATGCAGACACCATGCAAAGTTTTGACAGTTTCGCTGATGGCGACTTGAGTGTCGACTTTGAAGATACAGAAGAAGGTGACAGCGGTGAAACCACACTTGCTGACGGTGTCGATGAAGCCCCTGTTGTGAAGTTTGTAAATAAAATGCTGGTCGATGCGATTCGTATGGGAGCGTCCGATTTGCATTTCGAGCCCTATGAGAAATCTTATCGCGTGCGCTTTCGAGTCGATGGTGTGATGGAAAAAATAGCAAATCCGCCCGTACAGCTGGCGGGTAAAATTGCAGCTCGCCTCAAAGTGATGTCACAAATGGATATCTCAGAGCGGCGCATACCACAAGACGGCCGTATTAAGCTTAAACTGTCCAAAAATAAAGCGATTGATTTTCGTGTGAACTCGTTGCCAACCTTATTTGGTGAAAAGGTGGTACTCCGTATTTTAGATCCTTCTGCTGCAAAGCTTGGTATCGATGCTTTGGGTTATGAGCCTGACCAAAAAGAGATGTTTTTAGAAGCGCTTCATAAGCCGCAAGGTATGCTATTGATTACTGGACCGACAGGCTCTGGTAAAACGGTATCGTTATACACCGGTATCAATATTTTGAATACCGGAGCGACCAACATCTCTACCGCTGAAGATCCTGTTGAGATTAACCTTGAGGGTATCAATCAGGTCAATGTGAATTCGAAAGTAGGTCTAACATTCTCTAATGCTCTAAAATCATTTTTGCGTCAAGATCCAGATATTGTCATGGTTGGTGAGATTCGTGATCTTGAAACGGCTGAAATTGCTATTAAGGCGGCTCAGACAGGGCATATGGTTCTCTCAACACTACACACCAATTCAGCGCCTGAAACCTTAACGCGTTTACGCAATATGGGCGTTGCCTCATTTAATATTGCCACCTCTGTCAACCTAGTCATTGCTCAGCGACTGGCGCGACGCTTATGCAAAAACTGTAAGACCGCTCTTAACGTACCAAGACAAAGCTTACTTGAGCTTGGCTTTACTGATGCTGACTTAGATGATCCAAACCACAGTATTTATGAGCCTGTTGGTTGTAACGAATGCCGCGAAGGCTATAAAGGCCGTGTTGGTATTTATGAAGTTATGAAAGTCGACCCAAATATCTCACGTATCATTATGGAGGACGGTAATGCAATCGATATTAAAGATGCCGCACTCAAAAACGGTTTTCGTGATTTGCGACGTTCGGGCATTTTAAAAGTACTTCAAGGTGTCACTAGTATACAAGAGATGATGCGAGTAACTTCTGAATGATAGTAAGTTAATGCTGGCCATTGTTTAAGACTTAAGAGCGACTAAATAACCATCTAAAAAACACTTATTAAATAACGCTGATTAGAGCATATAGATTACGAAAAACTTGAGGGTAAAGACATGGCACAAGCTAAGACTGATATGCTATTAGACTTTGTCTATGATGGAGTCAATCGGCGTGGACAAAAGATCAAAGGTGAAACCACAGGTCGCAGTTTAGAGATTGCAAAAGCGACGCTGCGTAAACAAGGTATCACAGTCAAAACAATCAAGAAAAAACCTAAGCCCCTGTTCACTGTAAAAAAAGCCATCAAACCCATTGATATTGCCATCTTTGCGCGTCAATTAGCTACTATGATGAAGGCTGGTGTTCCCTTGACTCAGTCGTTTGAGATTGTCGCGGATTCGCTAGACAATCCGAGTATGAAAGAGTTGGTACTGCAAATCAAAACCGATATTGAAGCTGGCGGTACCTTTGCCTCAGCGCTACGCAAGCATCCGCGCTATTTTGACGATCTGTTTTGCTCTCTTGTAGACTCTGGTGAGCAATCAGGCGCGCTTGAGACTATGCTTGAGCGTGTCGCTACCTACAAAGAAAAAAGCGAGCTTCTTAAAGCTAAAATCAAAAAAGCCATGAAATACCCTATCGCTGTAATTGTAGTAGCTATAATCGTCACCATCATCCTACTGATTAAGGTAGTTCCTGTTTTCTCGGGTCTATTTGAATCTTTTGGTGCAGAACTACCCGCTTTCACACAAATGGTTGTCGGTATGTCAGACTGGATGCAGGCATGGTGGTTTATTCTTATCATTGCCATTGGTGGTAGTATTGTTAGCTTTACAGAAGCCAAAAAACGCTCTAAAAAGTTTCGTGATTTTCTTGATCGTGCTACTTTAAAAGCACCTATATTTGGCAATATTGCTTACCAGGCTGTCATCGCCCGTTTCGCGCGCACGCTGTCTACTACCTTTGCTGCTGGTGTACCATTGATTGATGCTTTAGACTCTACTGCAGGTGCCGCCAATAATGTGGTATTTTACGATGCTATTCAACAGATCAAAAACGATGTATCAACCGGTCAACAATTGCAGTTTTCGATACGCACGACTAACCTGTTCCCAAGCTTAGCGATCCAAATGGTCGGTATTGGTGAAGAATCAGGCAGCTTAGAAGAGATGCTTGACAAGGTAGCCGTATATTATGAAAACGAAGTCGATAATGCCGTTGATGGTTTGACCAGCTTGATGGAGCCATTGATCATGGCGGTACTAGGGGTTTTAGTAGGTGGTTTGGTCATTGCCATGTACTTACCAATTTTCCAGATGGGTTCAGTAGTAGGGTAGCAAATTGATGCAATTGTTAGAATTATTACAAAGTAATATGACCTTGGCGCTCGTTGTATTTGCAATATTAGGGCTATGTATAGGCAGTTTTTTGAATGTCGTGATTCATCGCATACCGCTGATGATGATTTATAGCTGGCGACAAGAATGCAGCCAGTTTATGTCTCAGCAAGTAGATATGCCGCATGAGCATACTAAGGCCTTAACGGACATTACGGCGACAGATACGCCCATTACTTTAAGTAGACCAGCATCGCGCTGTCCTCACTGTGCGCATCAAATAAAATGGTATGAGAATATACCCTTAGTAAGTTGGCTTGTACTACGTGGTCGTTGCTCTGATTGCAGCGCAGCGATTGGTATACGTTATCCTATTGTAGAGCTAGTCACTGCGCTACTATCAGCATTGGTTATCTATCAATTTGGCGTTACAGCTGCTGGCTTGTCTGCTCTTATCTTGGTATGGACATTGATTGCCTTAACTGGTATCGATTTTGATACGCAGCTATTACCTGATCGACTGACTTTTCCATTAGCAGGGCTTGGCTTGGCGGTCAATTCTCAAGGCTGGTTTGTCTCCCCTACCCAATCGGTTTGGGGGTTATTGCTAGGATTTTTATCGTTATGGATCGTCGTAAAAGTGTTTTATCTCATAACCAAAAAACATGGTATGGGACAAGGTGATTTTAAGCTACTAGCAGTATTGGGGGCTTGGCTTGGACCTATGATGTTGCCGTTGATCATTCTTCTATCTTCTTTACTAGGCTCAATTGTCGGTATTGTTTTGATGAAAAGGCACGGAGAGAGCCAGCCTTTTGCCTTTGGACCTTATATTGCGATCGCTGGTATCGTAGCTCTCCTTTATGGCTCTGATATTGTTCATTGGTATTTAAATATGTATGTTTAATATAGAATTACAATATAACAAACGAATGCTTATATCTTTATCGGCGGTACGCGTTAAGCTAGTTGATTAATGACGATTGTTTGATAAGAACAAGCAATTCATTAGTACTAATATTTATAATTGTCTTTTCTACTAACTTACGAGCCAATAAGTCACCGCTATGTCAATATATTCTGAAACGCCTGTACATAAAAGCCAACAAGCTAAAATACAGAACAAGACCTTAGTGGTTGGGCTAACAGGCGGTATCGGTAGTGGTAAGTCTGCCGCCAGCGATTGGTTTGCAGCACAGGGAATTGACATCATTGATGCCGATGTGATTGCTCATGAAGTAGTAAAAAAAGGCAGCCCTACTTTGCGTAAGATTCAAAAAAAGCTTGGAGAGTGGGTAATTGATGCAGAGGGTCACATGGACCGTGCAGCAGTACGCACACACGTGTTTGCAAATCCTGCCGCGCTTATTGACCTTGAAGCCATTACCCATCCTGCTATTCGCGAGGCTGCAAAACAACAACTAGCAGCAAGCACTTCACCCTATGTTATATTGTCAGCCCCACTACTCATTGAGGCCGCAGAAGCAGGTCTTGCTAACTTATGCCAACGTATTTTAGTCATTGATGTAGATGAAGAGACGCAACTTGCGCGTGCCAGTCTGCGTGATGAACAAAGTATAGTGAAAATAAAAGCCATCATGGCAAACCAACTTCACCGTACTGAACGTAATCACCATGCTGATGATTTGGTGGTAAACGAAGAAGACTTAGCAAGCTTACATCAACAGCTAGAGCCACTGCACCAAACATACCTCAAGCTTGCCCAGCAGCTAAAGTACGCTGGCGATTGATTTCGTAAAGCGCCATACCAGTAGCCACACTCACATTAAGGCTTTGTAAGTTACCGTGCTCATTTCCTGACATAGGTATGTATACCAGCTCATCACAGCTTTCTGTGGTCAACCGACGCATGCCCTCACCTTCTGACCCCATAATTAAAGCTGTTTTTCCTGTCAAATCAGCAGCATGTATAGGCTTAGCTGTCTCATTTAATGCCGTACCGAATACAAAAACGCCTGCATCCTTGATACGCGTCAGCGTACGCGCTAGATTGGTTACACTAACAATAGGCATCATCTCAGCTGCGCCTACTGATACTTTAGCGACTGTCGGAGTCAAACTTGCTGCATGATGCTTTGGACATATCACTGCATCCACACCCATAGCGACTGCTGTACGTAAGCAGGCACCAAAGTTGTGCGCATCCGTAATCTGATCAAGTACCAATAATAAGCATTGATTGCGCCCAATAACGTTATCTAATAATCCTTCATCTGCAAATCCTAATGGACGAGCATGTAATACAACCCCTTGATGCTGAGGACTACCGCATAGTTGCGTCAGCTTATCTTTTTGCGTTGGCTGCATGCTAATGCCATTTGCCTGTGCTTGCGCGATAATGTCTCTTACATGACTGTCGTTTTCGCGCCCTTGTTGTACAAATAAGCTCAATGCATCAAGTGGACGAAGCTCAAGCAAAGCTTCGATGGCGTGAATACCATAGAAATAACTGGGTTTTGCCATAATAGGCCTACTAAAAAATTGAATATCGCTAATATGATATAAGTTGGGATAACACGATGTCTATCTGTCTCTACAGAAATTTATCGAATATGATTACAGTAAAGCGGTACCTACCTTGTGAATACTACCCTTCTAAATGGCAGACATACTGTACAATCTCTTCAGTACGCAGATTGAAGCTGCTATTGCCTTCAACCACGAACGATTGACCAGCGCGGTAGTAGCTAAACTCCTCATCGCCCTCTATTTTGACTTCACATTCGCCGCTAATAATCTCAATACGCTCTGAAGTATTGGTACTAAAGTGGTATCGTTCAACGGTATTGTCACAAGGTAAAATGACACCCAATGTTTTATGCCGGCCATCTTCGAACATAATAGTATGACTTGAGCAGCGCCCATCATACGTTACTGTAGCCTGAGCATTGACCGTTACGTTAGTATATTGTGCCGCTGACATAGTGGCTTCCTTATCAAATAATTATAGCTAAACTAAAAAATAAGTGTCTTATGACATTACAGTTTACATCTTCATACTGAACATAGCTTATTTTAAAATAACTGCTTTTAATATAGTTATTATTAAATAAGCAGATTATATTACTGGTTTGATAACCTAACCGCTTATAGACTCAAGTTTTACCTAGGCACGTCCCATCTTTGACAGACTATTATGTGTACATACTGTGGCATAAGTTTATGATTGAGTGAGTTTATGCTACCACATTATCTCTAAAAAGTTTGTTACAGCGATGCTGAAAATATTATCTATTCACCAAACTGACCATCTTCTAGTACCCTTAAATAATTGCTATGTATACCAATATTGATATAATTTGCTAGGGTTATGACCATTAATTAAATCCTCATTTAGTTTAGAATAAGACACCAAACACAGTTGCTTTTCACAGACCTTATCGTTAGTCTAACTAAGATTACCAATGCCAATTGCCTACCATGAGAGACTTTAATGCTTTTATCGTTAACCTTATATCAGTTTGCGCTGATTGCTGAACATGAGCTGAGCATGGCTGAAGGCTTTAATGTCATTACTGGTGAAACAGGCGCAGGAAAATCGTTGCTACTGGATGCATTATCGCTTTGTATCGGTGAACGAGCAGACAGTGCCATGGTCAGACATGGTGCGGCTCACGCCGATATCTACGCGCAGTTTGATGTGACAAATAATGCTGTTGTGTCCGACTGGTTTACTGAGCATGAGCGCTCTTTAGATGAGCCTGAGATATTGATTCGTCGTCAGCTAAGTAACAGCGGGCGCTCAAAAGCTTGGTTGAACGGAACGCCTGTGAGCCTAGCTGAATTGAAAAGTTTGGGTGCATTGCTTGTCAACATTCATAGTCAGCATGCGCAGCAAGCGCTACTAAAGCCGCAATTTGTAGTGCAGTGGCTTGATGAGATGGCTCAGTTAACTCCTTTAGCAGCGCAGACGGCGAGCAGTTACCAGCACTATCAACAGCTAAAACGTCAAGCGGATGAAATTGCTAGCCGCGAAGCCCAGCGTCAAGACCGTATTCAACTGCTACAAAACCAATTGGCAGATATTGCACCGTTATTGGCTGTCGACTATCATGATGTCGAAGCTGAGCATGAAGAGCTGTCTAATATAGAGGCCTTAATGACAGAGGCCAGTCAGGGTTTGCACTTGCTCGATAATGATAGCGATGAGCCTGATGTCATGACCTTACTTGGTCAAGCGATTAAACTGTGTGACCATCAAATAGGGGTTAGCCAAACCTTTGGGCAAGCCTCAGAGCAACTACATCTTGCGCAGCAGCAGATCACTGAAGTGACTGCTCTACTTTCAGATTATGCCGAACAACAACTTCCTGATCCTGAACGCTTGCAAACCTTGGACAGCCTGATAAGTCTTGGCCATCGTCTATCGCGCAAACATAACTTACCGGCAAATGACTTAATTTCTGAAGCCCATGTGTGGCAGCAGCAGTTAGAACAGTTAGAAAACGAGCCTAGTAGTGATGTGTTGGCTGCACAAATCGAAGATGCTTGGCAAGTGTATCTGCAGCTCGCTACCAAGTTAAATGAGCAGCGTTCAAAAGCGGCACCCGTGATCAGTGAGCAACTTATTCAGCAACTACAGCCCCTTGCTTTGCCTAACGCTCGCTGTGAGTTTGTCTTTACTAAAAAGGCGAATCCCAGTCTTTATAATGCGCAAGGTTGTTACGATATTGACCTATTGTTTAGCGCCAACGTTGGTATGCCGATGCAGCCGCTACACAAAATTGCCTCAGGTGGTGAGCTGTCGCGCATGGCGCTGGTCATGCAAGTATTGCAAGCGACAAGTGCGGATAACAATGCTGCCAAACCGATGCTAGTCTTTGACGAGGTGGATGTCGGTATCAGTGGCGGTACTGCCCAGGTAGTAGGCGAATTACTGCGTAGCCTTGGACAGACACAGCAGCTGCTAGCAATTACTCATCAGGCTCAAGTCGCTGCCCAAGCACATCAGCATATTTTAGTGCAAAAGCATCACAATGAGCAGACGCAAAGTGAGCTTATTATTTTGACTAAAGATGCGCAGGTAAATGAGCTGGCACGTATGTCAGGCGGGGTTACTATTACTGATGTCACTCGTGACCATGCCCGTAGTTTGCTAACTGGTATCAAGTAAAGAGCTATTGCTAGTATGCATCCTTATTTTAAAAGTGGGATAGCAAAATAGTTCATACTTTACGTCTATTGCTTATGATAACGATGCCATTCCTATATTGCTTTTTTGTTTAGTATCACCATATAGTAGTGTCTCACCTTTTATATTACTTATATTATATTTGTCTTTATGTCCAAAGCTAATTTGACCCATCACTTCTTAATTGCCGCTCCTGACTTGTCAGACCCAAGGTTTGAGCGGGCGCTTATTTATATTTGTCGTCATGATAAACAAGGCGCTTTAGGGTTGATGGTGAACCGTCCCCTTGAGCAGGCACGTGTGGGTAAACTGCTAGAAGATTTGAACATCGATGTGACCAATCCTCAAATTATGGAAGACTTAGCACTAGAAGGCGGCCCGATGTATCCTGAGGTAGGATTTGTATTACATACGGGTCAACCGGAGTGGGCATCGTCGTTTGCCATCTCAGAGAACGTCTGTATCACTACCAGTCAAGATATCTTACAGCGTATCGCGGCAGGGCAAGGTATTGGGCACTACCACTTATGCTTAGGACATGCCAGCTGGAACAAAAAACAGCTCGAGCGTGAGCTTAAAGACGGCGACTGGTTAGTATGCCCTGCCGACTTAACATTATTATTTGATACGCCGTTTGAAGAGCGCTGGCAGCTCGCCGCTGAGAAAATCGGGATTAACTTTGATTATCTCAGTAGTGATATTGGTCATGCATAAGGTATTTGTAATGGTAGAGTCTTGTCCTATTAAATTGGGCCTCATAGAAATAGGAGATGCATAGAACGATGGTAGATTCTAATCTTTCTCTTGAAGCTGTTGACACGGCTATATCGGAACCTGAGATTAAGCCGCATCTTATCTTGGCACTAGATTATGGTGTCAAAAAAATGGGAATGGCACTTGGCAATACTGTGACCGAGACTGCACGCGCATTTGATATCTTGGCCATGAATAATGGACAGCCAGACTGGGACAATCTATTGGGCATTATTAAGGTTTGGGGGGTTACCCAAGTGCTCGTCGGGCTCCCTTTAAATATGGACGGTAGTAGCTCTATGCTCTCAAAACGGGCGCACAAATTTGCGCGTCGCTTGACTCATAGATTAATGGAGCAGCGCCTGCCTGCAAAAGTGACATTATGTGATGAGCGTCTAACTTCTATGGCTGCAAGAGAGATCGCTTGGGAAAATGGCTGGATTCGAAATGAGCGTGACCCAATCGACGACATCTCTGCCTGTATTTTATTATCAACTTACTTTACCGATCCAAATAGCAGCATGGCCATCAGTGCGATAAAACCTGATTAGTTGAATCATTAGACAGTCGAATGTTGCGCTCATTCAAAGACGATGTTCTGACCCAATTCTATGCTTTGTCTAAGCATACCGCCGTTAAATAAAGTATTATAAACCTTTACGAACAGATGACTGATCGTTATGACCAATGTTTCAGACCAACCAACGCAATACGGTTTTGCCCCGCTTGCTATCGCACGTATTAAAGGTGCACAGCTTGCCAATCAAATAGCGATTTATCTTATTTACGCTGCTATTATCGCTTTTATGGTCTTTGGCACCATTGCTAGTATTAAAGCATTCCATGACAATCAGCTACTTTATCGACTGTTTTTTAATTTGCCTTATGCGCTGATAGCATTGACCATACCTATCACTATTTATGATGGTTTTGTCATTTACCGTTACCGCTTAAATCAACCTTCAATGATTGCTTTAAGCATTGGTGTATCTACGATCGTACTGGTCGGTGGGCTGTTATTCGCTGATACTGCATGGTTGGGACTGGCATCGTGGCTTGGAGTGGCGTTTTTATTTAAAGCAAACTTTAAGCGCTTTTTTAACTTTTTGGAAGCCGAAGCAGTAACTGAAGAAGAGCTTGGAAACGAACATGTAACTGATGAAAAGTTGCCACAAACTCCTAAAGAATCTTCAATCGACAGCAATTTCTAAATTTACTACTTATTTTTAATATAACAACTATGACTACTTCAATATCTGACATTGCGATCCATCATCATTTGGATACCCAAGGACTTATATGTCCGGAGCCGGTTATGATGCTGCATCGAACCATTCGTAAAGCCGATGGCGGCGATATCATTGAAATTCTTGCAACCGATCCTGCGACGACGCGCGATATTCCTAATTTTTGTCGTCATCTTGGTCATGAGCTTGTACATCAAGAAACACTGGCTGAGAACGTACACTTAAATGCCGATCCTGACGAAATCACCATTGATAGCGATGATGCTACGCCTACAAATATGACACTCTATCGATATTTGGTTAAGAAAAAAACGGCATAGCATTTCTAAGCGTGTTTTTGTGAGCATTTTTCATCGCTGTTTTCATTCTTACTTGAGCACTATTTTATGAGTCGTGATCGCGCCGTGCAACAACGCCAACCTAAAGCACTGGCAGTAGACGACGAGCCCAGTTATATGACTGAGTTTCGTCAAGCGATGCTGGCCCGCGGTTTGGCAACTCGTACGCGTAATGCTTATGTTCGTGACTTGCGTACTTGTGAGCTGACCAGCCCTACAGCATTGACAAAGTGGCAAGCCGAGGATGTATTGCAGTGTCTCTCTTGCCTCGCCACCGAAAGCAAAACCCCGCGTACCCAAGCGCGAATGCTCTCAAGCCTGCGTCAATTCTACTTGTGGATGATCGCCAGCAACCTGCGTGAAGACAATCCTTGTGAGCGTATTAAAAGCCCTAAACTTGGACGTCCTTTACCAAAAGATTTAGCGGAAGCAGATGTCGATAACCTACTTGCTGCACCTGATACTAGCACCGCGCTGGGTCTACGTGATAAAGCTATGTTAGAAGTGTTGTATGCTTGCGGCCTACGGGTCAGTGAGCTGATTAATCTGGCGCTTGAACAAGTCAATCTTAATGCTGGCTGGTTACAGATTACGGGGAAAGGTAATAAAACGCGACTGGTACCGCTAGGTGAATATGCAGCGGACGCGCTGGACGATTATCTGTCTCATGGGCGTGGAGACTTGATTGCGCATTTGAAATCGGGCAATTGCCAAGCGGTATTTCTGACCGCACAAGGTGGTTATATGACGCGGCAGAACTTTTGGTACTTATTAAAGAAATACGCCAAAGTCACCAGTATTGATAAAGAGCTATCGCCGCATACGCTACGTCACGCCTTTGCGACTCACTTGCTCAATCATGGCGCGGACCTTCGCAGCGTACAGTTATTATTAGGCCATAGTGACTTATCGACCACGCAAATTTATACCCATGTGGCGACGGCAAGATTGCAAAAATTGCATGCAGAGCACCATCCGCGTGGCTAGAATTAAAATCTAACATTAAGGAATATATCGTGTTGCAAGCTCAGTCGTCTCTTCAGCCTACCCTGACAAAAGGGCAAAACTCTGCACTCAAAAACCTTACCATTATTGGTTACTTAGAAGGTACGTCTTTTCTATTGTTACTTGGTATCGCGATGCCACTCAAATATATGTTGGGCATTCCTGAAGCGGTAAGATATATCGGTATGGCGCACGGGGTACTATTTATCGGCTACATTTTGACACTTGTGTATGCCGCGAGCAAAATAAAAATGCCACTGTGGGCGCTACCCGCTGGTGTGCTCGGCTCGTTTTTACCCTTTGGTCCGTTTGTGTTTGATTCTTTGTTGAAGAAGCGTTTGGAAAAGTAGTTTTGAAAAAAATTGAGTATCAGTAACGATGTTACAGATGAATACGACTTATAATATTGAGATAAAAAATCGCTAACTATGAAGGTTTCAAAATGAACTTCGATTAAAAACTATGTGGTTTTTCCATTTATCAACTTTAAATCTTGATCTTTATTAAATACGCTTTTAACTCAGTAACTAAAACACCATTTTATTCTTCTGAATTACCGACCACTATGTGAAATACAATTCTATCAATCCCTAGCTGCAAACCTGCCTTTTTCTCGTTACAATACCTGCCATAGCTTATTAACCTTTTCCTATCTATTATCTGAGAACCCCATGAGCCATAGACCACCTGCTGACCTATTAAAAAACGCCGAACACTGGCGCGAAGATATCAATTTTAGCCAAGATGTACTGGGTAAACCGTTTGACTTTACTACCACGTGGGGTATTTTTTCACCGCAAAAGCTCGATGACGGTAGCCTCATGCTGCTTGATTATGTGGACTTTCAAGCGGATGATGATTCGATAGATTTGGGCTGCGGTTATGGCGTGCTCGGTATGACAGCAGCACGCGAATGTCCAAACGGTCAGCATACATTAATTGATAAAGACTTTATGGCGGTAGAATATGCACGCCATAACTGCGTGCAAAATGGTCTAAACAATGTCGACGTGCATTTATCAAACGGCTTTAATCATGTGGCAAAAGACAAAGATTTTAGCCTTGTGATGTCAAACTTGCCAGCCAAGGTCGGTAAGGAGCAGCATTATCTATACTTCCTTGATGCCTATGCGCGCATGCGTGAAGGTGGACGATTTTATGTGGTCACTATCAATGGCTTGCGCCAGTTTATGAAGCGCTCGTTTACCGAAGTATTTGGCAATAGTGAAAAGGTCAAACAAGGCAAGACCTATACCATTACCATGGCAACCAAAGACTAAAACGATTTATATCTGCCATAAAAAAACACGCTAACGTTAGCGTGTTTTTTTATGCATGCTTTAGGATGCTCCCTAGGCTACATCTGCCGTTTTATCAGATAAAAACCTAAGGCAGCACTACCGATAATCGGTAACAGTACCATGAGCATGGGCGAAAACCCCGTCGCCAATGAGACAAAGCCGACCAAATCTTGCACATAGCTAAATAGCAAACCAAAAAGTAACGCGACCACAATACGCAGACCTAAGCTATGCGTGCGCAATGAGCCAAAAACGAATGAACAAGCAACAATCACCAGCGATAAGATGGACAGCGGTGATAACAGCTTTTGCCAAAATGCAAGCTCATGTGGCAACGAGCGCTTGCCTTGTTGTTGCATAAATTGACGATGTTCATAAAGCTGCGTCAGAGACAAATCCTCTGCTTTGCGAGTCAGTAAATAGACGGACTCAGGTGCAAAGGGCAGACTTAGAGTATCTAATGAGGCCTTAGATTGGCTACTCTCAAAGCCTTGATTGATGGACAGCTTAGTCATATTATTTAGCTGCCACTCGTACCGATATTGCTCGCTTAGCTTGCCAGTAGTGCCCAAAGATTGACGACCAATGTACTGCCCACCCATCGCATGAGTGGCTGTTTGTAAGTCACCATTATTGTCCAGATGCCAACGTTTGACTTCACCAATGTTACCTTGTACATCCGCATAATCGATATATAAAATATCACTGCCATCAGGCTGTACGTTACCATCCGTATTGCTTTCAGTTGTACTTTGAAAGCGCGGCTGCATCGTCCAGTAGCCACGTACTGAAGTGACTAGTGAGCTGCTGTCTTCGTTGTTTATTTCACGAGCCAGTTGGTTAGAGTTGGGCAGTACAAACTGATTCAGCATTAGTGCCAATAGTACAAACAATAACGCTGGTTGCAATACCCAGCCGACGATGCGATAGATACTGACGCCAGCGGCACGCATAACGACAAGCTCACTTTTACTAGCCAGCAACCCTAAGCCCACTACTGCGCCAAGTAGTGCACCTGTTGGCATAAATTGCTCTAAAAAGTAAGGCGAGCGGTAAAAAATATATCTGAGCGCATCAGACATGGTATAACTATCAGACAAATCTTCAAGCTCAGACAAGTAGGTAAACAAGACTTGTAGTGCCCATAACCCAACTACCGCCGCGATAATCGCTAAAAGCGCATTGGTTTTGACATAACGTCCAAGCACCTTTAAATTGGAGGAACGGCTTTGAGGGATCTGAGCTTTAGATAACAAGGCGCGCATTAGAGCTGACCTCCATTAGAGTCTTTTATTGAATTATCGACAGACCCCAATGACTTATCTTCAAAACGCACACGCAATCGGTGCTGAAAGCGACTGCCCCAATTCATATAAAGCGCCAATGCCATAAATCCTAGTACCAGCCATGCGTACGCCCAAACGCTCACGCTACCTTTACCCACAGCATTCTTCAAAGATATGATGCCAAGCGCACAACTGACAAACAATAAAATAGAGGGAAACAGTCGCAACCAGCGACCTTGACGCGGACGTACTTGTGCAAGCGGTACAGCAAGCATAGGAGCGATAATCATCAGCCAAGGTAGCGTAAAGCGGTAGCCAAGCTCACCTTGTGCTGCTCGTAGCGCATCAGCACTACCAACTTGCACACTGCCTGTAGCGGCCTGCCATAAAGGTCCGATTTCTTGGGTTTCAATATTGTTTTCAGTCACCACCTCTTTTGAGGATTCAGTTAACGTAATACGATAACGATCAAAGCCTACTTGATTGTACTTCAGGCTACCTGCGCCCACTTCATAACGTCGACCTTGGAATAGATCTAACTGCGTCACACCGCTACCAGCATTCTCTACTTGCTCAGCGCGCTTAGCCAAGGTAATGGTGTCTTTATTAATAGAATGATCCGCATTGTCAGCTGACTTTTTGGATGGCTCAGATTGGATAAGTACCACATCTTGTAGCTGCGTTTTGTCATCGCTAAGACTGCCTACATACAAATGATAATTACCGCTACTAATAAACTCATTGGGACGAATTAAGTCAAAAGCACTTGTCAATGCTTGTTGCTGCCAAACCGCCTCAGATGAGCGCACCCCCCACGGCTTACCGACAATCGATAATGCCGCCTCCCCTACAAACAATGCCAAAATTAATGGGGTCATCAAACGCGCAAGCTTACCGCGAGAGACACCGCTGGCATTGATAACCGCCATTTCTTGATCGACATACAGACGTCCAAACACCAGCATCAAAGCAATAAAAAACGCTAACGGTAAAATAAGCTCTAAAAAATACGGCAAGTTATAACCAATAATGACAAACAATAAGCCAATATCGAGATTCCCTTCAGCAGCAATTCCGAAGTAACGTATTAGGCGACCACCAAGCATCATCACTACCAAAAAGCCCAATACCAAAGCAGTGGTTGAGGCAACCTGACGGGTCATGTAGCGGCGTAATATCACAATAGGTACTCTTAAACAGTTGGTATTGGTGCGTTTCTTCGCAAACTTAATGACGGTTTTTAAGGTGTCGATTGGGTATTATAGAGATAGCATTGCTCAGGTAAATACTTAAATAAATATAAACATCATTGAACCGCTGGTTAGCGACATCGTATGAAAATTAGCGACTACTAGTGATCGAGACAACCGCTAATGCTAGCACGTTTTGGCAAAAAATAGCGGTGAAATGTGTTTGGAAACATTACCTAACCCTTGCCAATGGCATATTTTTCATAACATAAAGTAGTCCGATACGATAAAGTCATATAGCTTAATAAAAACGATAGGTAGACTGGTTTAATCATACAAAGGCTTTGATTAATTCGGTTTGGAAAGATAGAAAGGTTTGTTTGTCATTCGTATCACTGATCGAATATTGGCGCTATTCATTGCTAAACTCATGTATTGTCAAAAATCACGATCAACATTTACTATACCAATAGCCCACTTTTTACTTATGCAGCCTAATGGAGAACAATATGTCTAATCCCTCTACCTTGCTTGAATTAGCTGGTGGCGAATTTGATACGCTTGATTGGTCAAATTGTGCTATCGTCTTTATCGATTATCAAAACGAATATGTGGACGGTGTTATGCCACTAGGTCAATCGGGTAGTAAGGCGATTGACAATGCACGCCTACTGCTTGATAAAGCTCGCAAAAAAGACATTCCTATCTTTCATATCGCCCATCATGGTGAAGACAATGGCAACGTTTTTGATCCATTATCTTCTAATGTTGCTATTGTTGACGATTTAAAACCGATGAATGGCGAAAAAACCATTACCAAAAAGCATCCTAATGCGTTTTATAATACTGAGCTTAGTACACTTATCTCTGCTGCGCAAAAGCAGCAAATTATCTTTGCAGGTTTTATGAGTCATATGTGTGTCAGCTCAAGTGTCAGAGCTGCCTTTGACTTAGGCTTTACTAATTTTGTCTGTCATGATGCTTGTGCCACTCGCGACCTTCCCAACGCTAAAAGAGAGACGATAAGTGCTAACACTATGCACGACACGGCTATGGCAGCGTTGCAAGATAGGTTTGCTGCGTTAGTATCGACTGACGAGCTGGCCAATGACTAATCAGTTGCAGATGGTGAGTGCGGGGGAATAGGGTAGAAAAACATATGGAAACATTCACTAACCCTTGCCCTCTGCGCACGAATTATTCAATATGCTACACTACAGCCATAATCAAATATACTAAAAATGTATCGCTGTTAATGCAGTCGCTTTCAAAGTGTAGAAGTCATGATTTACTCATTTTAGGTTCAGAGTTTATCAATAAATGAATGATCAATAATCTGTCTTATTTAACTTTTTGTTTTACAATTTTGATGTGAGTATCTGCATCATTTATCAACACTTCTTATATTACTACTCTAATAAGGATAACTATATGAATATCAAACTATCTCAGCATTTGCCAAAGACTCATACGCAAAAAATGCTCAAAAAAGAAGCAAAGAGTAAAGATGAAGCTTGCCTTGTGGTTTTGGTGGACGATGAAAAGAACATCCTTGCCAAATCGGCTTTAACTGACTATACCGCGCGTATCGAGCAGTTGATTGAGGTCTCACACTTTAACGGTAAAGCTTGTGAGACAGTGGCAGATTATGCGTTGGCAGGGGACAAAAAAACCACCAAGCAAAACCCTGTACAACTCTTATTAGTTGGCGCTGGTAATGTTGATAAACTGAACGAAACTGTTTTACAGAAGATTGCTAAAACCATCTATAGCAGCACCCAAAAACGTGTGGCATCGATTACTGTCGCATTGGGTGATACTCTAGAAGAAAACCATTTTGGTCAATTTGCCCTCAATCTATTGGCAGCAAGCTATCGTTTTGACAAATACAAGTCAGAGCAAACTACGCCCATATTGACCGATATCTATTTGGTGGCTGATGAGTCACTACAGCCTGCGCTAGATTTTGCCCAATCAGTCTTTGCAGGTCAAAGTCTGACCCGTGATGTGGCCAATGAGCCTGGCAATATTTGCTTCCCGGCGTATATGGCAGAACAAGCCGAAGCGCTTGCCAAGACTTATCCTGACCTATTAAAAGTGAGCGTACTTGGTGAAGATGAGATGTCAGCGCTAGGTATGGAGTGCTTTTTAGCAGTGGCTAAGGGCTCTACCAAAGAAGGTAAGCTGGTACTTATGGAGTATCGCGGCAAATCTAATTTCAGTGCCGATGCTGACGCTAGCAAAGAGGCCACTAGTAGTGCGAAAGTTTCTGGCAGTTTAAAAGCATTGGCTGATAAATTACCAACCAAAACCTCTAATAAGAAAACGGCTA
Source organism: Psychrobacter sp. 1Y4 (assembly GCF_051847555.1). Classification (NCBI taxonomy): domain Bacteria; kingdom Pseudomonadati; phylum Pseudomonadota; class Gammaproteobacteria; order Moraxellales; family Moraxellaceae; genus Psychrobacter; species Psychrobacter sp. 1Y4. Next base: position 128,821 of record NZ_JBPYDE010000005.1, read on the forward strand.
AAAATGCAGTTACCAGTAGCGATGATAATGCACAAGCTGTAAACGATGATGCTCCTATCGTGTTGGTCGGTAAAGGCATAACCTTTGACTCAGGTGGTATCTCAATCAAGCCTGGTGCGGCCATGGATGAGATGAAATTTGACATGGGCGGTTCAGCGTCTGTGCTTGGTACGCTCAAAGCCTTATGTGAAGCGCGTCTACCGATCAACGTTGTGGGCGCCCTCGCCTGCGCTGAAAATATGCCATCAGGCGATGCCACTCGCCCTGGTGATATCGTCAAAGCCATGAACGGTAAGTCAGTTGAAGTCTTGAATACCGATGCTGAAGGCCGTTTAGTATTGGCAGATACCTTGTGCTACGTACAACGTTATCAGCCAAAAGCCATCATCGATGTCGCGACATTGACTGGTGCCTGCGTGGTCGCATTAGGTCATGTACGTTCAGCGGTCTTTAGTAATGATGAAGATGTGTTATTCGAATTAGAGAACGCCAGTAATCAAACAGGTGATCTTATCTGGCATATGCCAATGGATGATGCTTATCAAGCACAGCTTGACTCGCCTATCGCTGATATGCAAAATATCGGTGGCAAAGGTGCAGGCGCTGTGACCGCTGCTTGTTTCTTGTCACGCTTTGTGAAAGAAGGTCAAGCATGGGCGCATTTAGATATTGCTGGCACTGCGTGGAGCTCAGGTAAAGATAAAGCAGCAACGGGTCGCCCTGTACCATTATTTATGCAATACTTGAAAAATAGCGCAAATATGGCCTAATTCATTGACGAAAACCAATTTATGAAAATTAGCTTTTATGTATTAAGTGAGAGTAAAGCCCAAGATTTCTTGGGCTTTATTTGTCAGTTGACTCAAACAGCACTCAACAAAAGTAATCAATCACTACTAATTCTTACTCAAGATAAAACCTTGTTGTCGACGCTTGATGAGGCGCTATGGACTCAGGATGAGACAAGCTTTATCCCGCATCAATGCCTTGCAACTTTAACCAACGCTACTCCTGACGATAATGCTACTAATAAAATGTCAGCACCGGTTTTATTAGGTAGCTATATGCCTGCTGATTTTAACGGTATCGTACTTAATACCACGCTACATCCAGTCAACGACTTTATGGCAGTGACTAACAACGCCAAGCCCACTCGGGTCCTTGAGTTGATCAAGCCTGATACAACCAGTGTGCAAGAAGGGCGTCATAAATATAAGCACTATAAACAGTTAGGCTATGAATTGACACACTTCAAAGTATAATTGACCAATATTAAAGCTATAGAACACCCTCTCTTATTGTCTTCATTCTTGTGTAATAAATCTTCTAAATAGACTGATTGAGAAAAAATTAGTTTGCCTATACTTACCTGCTTATTTTCTCTTATTCATTGTATTTTTAACTTTGTATCATTGTTATTGTCGCTCTTATAGTCAACTAATAATCACTATTAGGTGAATAAGTTAAAAAATGCTACTATCTGTCGTCTCGTTTTTTATTGTTACTACAATTTATTTTTTACTGACGAATTTGAGGATAGATAGATGCGTTCATTGACTGCGATGTACAAGCGTATAGGGCTGGTACCGCTCATTATTATTGGTTTGATATTAGGGGTATTAATTGGTTGGCTGGCACCAAGTGTCGGTATTGCTTTGGGATTATTGGGAACGCTATTTGTCGGTGCGCTAAAAGCTGTGGCACCGATTTTGGTATTCGTCTTGGTCATGGCAGCAATTAGCCAACATCGTAGCGGTAACGAAGTCTATGTCAAACCTGTGCTTATCATGTATATTTTCGGCACTTTTCTGGCAGCACTAACTGCCGTAGGAGCGAGCTTCTTATTTCCGACTGAGTTGGTTCTCGTGAATGCAGATATTGAGCAGGTACCGCCAGCTAACCTCAAAGAGGTATTGACGAACCTACTCATGAATCTAGTCGCAAACCCTATCAGTGCGATTGCTGAAGCCAACTATATCGGTATCTTGGCATGGGCAATTATTATTGGCTTTGCGCTGCGTCAAGCCAGCGACACTGCTCGTACCATCGTTGGCGATTTTGCTGATGCCATCTCACAGGTCGTAAAGTGGGTCATCGCCCTAGCGCCTTTTGGTATCTTAGGTTTGGTTGCCAATACGGTCGCTGAGACCGGCTTTGCCTCTTTAGTAGGTTATGCTCGTATCCTAATGGTACTAGTCGGTTGTATGCTATTTATTGCGTTGATTGCCAATCCTCTTATTGTGCTTATCAAGACTGGCAAAAACCCTTATCCGCTCGTATTCACTTGTCTACGCGAATCAGGAATCACGGCATTTTTTACCCGTAGTTCGGCGGCCAATATTCCCGTCAACATGAACCTTGCAGGCAAACTGGGACTGCACGAAGATACATATTCAGTCACCATTCCACTAGGTGCGACCATTAATATGGCAGGCGCGGCGATTACGATCAACGTCTTAACACTTGCAGCAGCGCATACTTTAGGTATCGAAGTAAGCTTTGCTTCAGCCCTTTTATTGAGTTTGGTTGCCACAGTCAGTGCTTGCGGTGCCTCTGGGGTCGCTGGTGGTTCGCTACTGCTAATTCCATTGGCGGCCAGTTTGTTTAGCATTCCAAATGACATTGCCATGCAAGTGGTTGCAATCGGCTTTATCATTGGTGTCATTCAAGACTCAGCAGAAACAGCACTAAACTCTTCAACGGATGTTTTATTTACCGCTGCTGCTGATCCTAGGTATTCACGTTAATTTATGCACATTTATTATTACCGCTAACACTAATATGACAAAAGGGCTTCTAAAAGCCCTTTTTTTTGGTCTGTTACTTACGATTGACGTAGCTATTTTAGCTGCTCAATATCTACTTCAATGATCGGCGCTTGCCTGTCTATCTGGCGCTTAAGCTGACGTAATTGCTCGACCTCATCTAATAGCTCAAGTATTAAACCAATCGCTGGTACACTGGCGTCAAAGTCGCGACTGAGACGTGAGGCACGGCGTACAGTTGTTAGCTGGTAACCCGTAAACTGCTCACGCTCCGGTACGTCATATTCGATGATGTTTTCTTCTATCAACTTGATGACCCATTGACGCTCTTGACCACAGGCAGTCACTAGCTCATCTAAACTCATAATAATATCGGTAAATTCAGGCGAGTGTTTCATAATTATTATCCTCGTTTGCTCTTTATGTCGTCGTTATCGTATTCATCTTTGCGCTTTATGACCTATAGCTTGTCACATTGATTGGCAGCTATAAATAACGACTTTTAACGATTAATAGCGGTATCGGCAAAAGCGTGTTTTAGTTGCTCATAAGCTTTAGTGGCAGCCTCGCTACTGATATCAGGATTAACGATGTTTAAGGTTAAGTATAAATCGCCCGCTTGTTTAGCAGGGATACCTTTACCTTTTAGACGCAAGTTACTACCTGATTTGCTGTTTTTAGGAATCGTGACACCAAGCGTACCTGCTGGCGTACTGACGTTTATTTTATCTCCTAATGCTGCTTCCCAAGGCGCAATATTGACCGTCTGATAGACATCTGCGCCTTCGATACGGATATTAGATGTGTGGCTGATTTTAACCTTTAAAAACAAATCGCCGTTTTTGCCGCCGCTCATGCCAGCCGCGCCTTGTCCCGCTAGGCGTATTTGCTTGCCATCTGTGATGCCTTTAGGAATCTTAATTTTGAGCGTTTTATTCTCATAACCTACGCTACCATTAGGCTGACGAACCGGCACATTTAACTTAATACTGTAGTCATCACCGCTATATACCGAGGCTAAATCCACCGTAATCTCTGCATGTTGGTCTTGACCCTTGTTATCTTGTGCGCCAAAACCGCCGCCAAATTGATCAAAGCCACTACTTTGCGTGCGACTGCCTGCCTGTCCACCAGCAGAGCCACGTGCCCCGCGACCAAATGCTGAAAATATATCGTCGAAGCGAAATCCGCCACCACCAAAAGCTTCACCATCGCCAAACTGATCTTTGATATCTTCCCAGCGAAAGCCGCCTTGCCCGCCGCTAGCCGATTGACCACCAAAACCGCCGAAACCTCCAGCACCGCCTTGACCAGCGAATGGATTGTCTAACATAGCGTCATATTCGCTACGTTTGTCTTTATCCCTAAGCGTCTCATAGGCGTTATTGATTTCAGCAATTTTATTATCAGCATCTGGATCATCACTCACATCGGGATGAAATTGACGTACAAGCTTACGGTATTTTTTTTTGATATCAGCGTCTGAGGCGTCTTTTTTGACCCCTAAAATATCATAGTAGTTTTTTTCTGCCATGTGGTAGTTCCTTAAAACAAAAGCATGTTGATGATATTGGTATGCCAATTTTAAATAATATGGTATGAAATTTTGATGTAACTTAACGATGATGATAACAATAAAAGAAGCAAAGACCGTTATATAAATATTAAGAGTAATATTGCTATTAATATTTTCACTATAAAAATAAACATTTATGAACTGGACAAATTGTGAACTCGAGCGTTTTTTACAGTACAGTAAGGACTAAGAAAGCTTTTTAATGTAAAATACTCATATTATTCATACTCATAGGGAATATGAATAACATAGGCAAAAGTATCTGTCTATTTTATAAACTGCATATAGGTATTAAATGTCTTATTTGATCAAGTCTTTGATAGTCACGTTATCACTACTACTGACTACTACCGCATTTGCTGGTAATACCAGTTATTATGGTAGTAAGTTCCATGGCAAACGTACCGCTAGTGGTAGTATTTTTAATATGAATGCGATGACTGCCGCTCATAAAACGTTACCATTTGGTACAAAAGTAGAAGTGACTAATAAAAAGACGAAGCAAAGCGTCATAGTAAAAATTACGGACAGAGGACCTTTTACTCCGGGACGAATCCTTGATTTATCTAAAGGCGCTGCTGGTAAAATAAACTGTCAACTTTGTACCACCACTATGAAGATCTTATCTTATGGTGATGGTAAATACCGTAGACAATGATGTAGTAAAAAGGGAGAGCCGGCGCTCTCCCTTTTTTATGGCGACTACTATTTTATAGCTACTATAATGATTATTATAAGCGAACAACCATTTGCTAAATCGTTAAAGCCACCTAGTCAAATTTTGCTTCCATTTCCTCTAATGTCGTCATTGATAGCAGCAACTTCTCTTCGTTATCGCTATGCTGCTGCTGTAGCGCACTTTGCTCATCTAACAATTGTAACAAGTCTGACTTTCGGCTCTCTTCATAAAGATCGGTATCAGCCAGCTTTTCTTCCAACGTTATTAGTTGCTTATCCATCTTAGCTAAAGCCTTTTCTGTGTCTTCGATGTCACGGCGAATAGGCGCTGTTAGCTTACGTTGTTCAGCCGCCAGCTTACGCTGCTCATCTTTACTAAGAGCAGGTTGAGCAGTTTTATCTTTTATTGGTGCAGTAGATGTTTCACTATTTACTAAGCCAGTATCTGTTTCACGTGAAACAAACTTCTTACTCTCTTTTTTACTTTTCTTTTTGCCAGTATTCTTATCTGGCGCATTCTCTTGTTTACGTTTTTCTGCTAGCCACTTACCATAATCACTGATATCGCCATTGAACTCATCAATTTGGCCATCGTGCACCAAATATAACTCATCACAGACATTCGCAATCAGCTCACGATCATGCGAGACCAACACCACTGCCCCCTGAAACCCTTGCAACGCGATGGTCAACGCTTGACGCATTTGTAAGTCTAAATGGTTGGTCGGCTCATCGAGGACAAGAACGTTTGGGCGCTGCCAGACAATCAAAGCCAGCGTCAAGCGCGCACGCTCCCCGCCAGAGAAAAGCTTACTTGGGGTGTCAATACGATCCCCGCGAAAGTCGAAGCTACCAAGGAACGAGCGCAGCTCAGCGTCAGAGGTTTTGCCTGCTAGACGGCGCAACATTTGTAGAGGGGTGGCCGCTGCATCCAATGCATCCATCTGATGCTGGTTAAAGTAGCCAAGCTTTAATGTATCTGAGACACGGTAGCTGCCTGTCAAAATACCCAACTCGCCCACCAATGCCTTAATTAGCGTTGATTTACCCGCACCATTCATACCGAGCAGGCCTAGACGAGTATCAGGCGTTACTTGTACGCTTGCGTTATACAAAAGCGGCGTATCGCTATAGCCAATATCAGCCTGCGTCATCTCAATCAGCGGTGAGCTCATATTAGCAGGCTCATAAAAACGGAACGAGAATGGGTTGTCCGCCATCATCGGTGATAGCTCTGCCATACGCTCAAGCTGCTTGATACGGCTCTGTGCTTGCTTGGCTTTACTGGCTTTGGCACGGAAGCGGCGAATAAAATCATCCAAATGAGCTTTGGTAGCTTCCTGCTTCTCAAACGCTTGCTGCTGCTGCGCCATACGCTCATGACGGGTACGAATAAACTGTTGATAATTACCCGTATAAAGAGTGATTTTTTGTTGTTCAACATGCAAAATATGACCGACGGTCGCATCTAGAAATGCTTGATCATGTGAGATGACAATAACTAGGCCAGTAAAGGCATTGATCCAAGTTTCAAGCCATAAAATAGCATCCAAGTCCAAATGGTTGGTCGGCTCATCGAGTAGCATTAAATCTGCACGGCTCATCAGAGTCTTGGCAAGGTTTAAGCGCATACGCCACCCACCCGAAAACCCTTCTACTGGCAGCTCATGCTGACTTGTCTTAAAGCCCAGTCCTGCCATGATTTGCGCCGCTTTGGTCGGCGTACGATAGCCATCGATTTCATCGAACTGCTGATGCAACACGCCAATCTGCTCATCACTGACGGCGCTTAAGTCATTCAAAGCAGCATTAATCTCATACCACTGCTCGTCACCGCTCAAGACATAATCAATCGCTGTCTGCGTACTGGCACCGACTTCTTGCGCCATATGGGCAACCTGCCAGCTATCAGGAATACTCACCTCACCCCTATCAAGGGTAACCTCGGTATCGCCTGCGCCCATTTGCGTGAGTAACAAGGCAAACAAGGTAGATTTGCCAGTGCCGTTGTTGCCCGTCAAGCCTACTTTATGGCCCGGGTGGAGCTGGAAGCTTGCGCCTGCAAACAACTCACGACCATCACGGCGAACACCAACGTCTTTAAATTCGATCATAGGACTTCTTCATCTCAACAGTAATATAAAATATAAAGCAGCAATAAAAACACACTTAGGGCGTGCTAATTGGTGGCTATTATTTCAAACGCCTAGCCGATAGGCAAACGATTAAATAACTATTTCAAATTCAAACAAATTTATGCTAAAAAGCTTATAGAACGACATAACGCTTTTAATCGTATGCACAGGTTTTAGTATTCTTAGTGTCGTATCAATCTCATAATGATCAAAGCGTCAGTACAGTATTGGGAGTAGTTTCAATAATGACTACTTATCTTTGGGTCATTAAGTCAAGATATCCAGCATGACTCTTGACAAATCCAACGCTACCCCCAGTATGATATAATGCAATAAGGCAGATGCCAGCAACCACCAAAGTGCTGTGATTATACAAATATAATATTTATAATACGCCAATAGTTTTGCCATAATGACAGCACTCAATCAAATCAAACGCCGTGTGTATCTTTTTTTGCAAGCTTTTAGTGGCAAACCCAAACAGGACGACAACAGCATTTGATCCTAGCAACTGAGGTAGATATGAACGAATCAGCCAACCAATTTAGCCCAAGCTCAAGCCAGCCTGTAGATCCCACTATCTTAAGTCTAACGGATAGTGCCGCCCAAAAAGTACGTCGCCTACGTGAAGAGGAAGGTGACAGCAACTTGATGTTACGTGTCTATGTGACTGGTGGCGGCTGTTCTGGGTTTTCTTATGGTTTTAACTTTGCCAATGATCTAAACGAAGACGATGCTAACTTTGATAATGGCGATGTTACATTGGTTGTCGATTCGATGAGCTATCAGTACCTACAAGGCTCTACTGTGGACTATACTGAAGGCCTAGAAGGCGCACGCTTTATCGTGACAAATCCGAACGCGACCACGACTTGTGGTTGCGGTTCATCATTCTCTATCTAAATGGCTTCTTCTATATCGACAGCCAATTTAGCTATTGTTTAAATTATTTTTTCAAGCACCTATCTTATTGTTGGGTGCTTTTTAGTCTCAGACTTTATCTTAAGCATATAAGTACGCTGGAGTCGGCTGAAGCCTCTGAGAAAGTAATGCACATTTAATGAGAAAATACAGATAAAAAACAACTATTGAGTTTGGGTTTTTGCTATTATTTTTAACCTATTTTTTCGTCGGTATCCAGTCAGTTGGCCTTGGGTAAAGCTTATTGTATTTGTAATTGTCCGTGGTTTTCATAGCGGCTTTGAGCTAAACTGACGGAATTCTTCATCCTAATATTTACCTCTTTTATGGTCAAACGTCAGTTGCGTTTTGATCTGCCATAATAAATAACAATAGATGACTATTATGAGTAATTTTGCAAGCAGCTTTGTTAATTTTGACATCCCAAATTGGTTTGACACTCAGCATTTAGCGGGTATGCTCCGCGGTATCGAAAAAGAAGGTTTGCGCGTTAAGCCAGATGGTTTTTTGGCGCAAACACCGCACCCAACCAAACTTGGCTCAAAACTCACCCATCCGTTTATTACGACGGATTACTCAGAAAGTCTGCTTGAGCTCATCACTGATCCCAAGACCTCTCCTAAAGAGACGTTAAATATGCTGCGTCAGCTGCATGTGTTGGTCTATCAAGGTATCCCTGAAGGCGAGCTGATGTGGCCGCTATCCATGCCATGCATGCTGTCGTCTAAAGATGAAGATATTCCGCTGGCTGATTATGGTAGCTCTAATACCGGTAAGCTTAAAACTTTATACCGCAGTGGCCTTGGTATTCGTTATGGTCGCCGTATGCAGGCTATTGCAGGCTTACATTATAACTTATCTTTCGGTGATAATTTATTTGAAGCTTGGCAAGCTAAAATACCAACAGCACAAAGTCAAACGTTGACAGAGTTTAAGAATGAAAAATATCTGGGCCTTATCCGTAACTTTAAGCGCTTGACCAGTTTGGTACTATATCTACTGGGCGCCAGCCCAAGCGTTTGTCCTTGTTTTGTGGCCGGACGTGAACATGACTTAGAGCTGCTAAATGAGTCAACTTATTATAGACCTGCTGCCACCAGCCTACGTATGGGCAAGCTTGGCTATACCAATAGTGTGCAAGAGCAGCTAGACATCCGCTATAACAACTTGCCTGAGTATATCAAAGGGTTACGCCGTGCTATTCAGACGCCGCATGAGAGTTTCAAGGCGTTGGGTTTAAATGATACTAATGGTAATCCTATTCAGATTAATGATCATATTTTGCAAATAGAAAACGAGTATTATAGCCCCATTCGCCCAAAACAAATTGCCATGAGTGGCGAGACACCAACCGAAGCGCTTGAGCGTCGCGGCATTGCCTACGTTGAGTTCCGCGCCATCGATCTCGACCCCTATAGTGATATTGGTATTCGTCTTTCTAGCGCCTGTTTCTTAGAAGTGATGGCGCTGTACTGTCTGTTAAGCGACTCCCCTGATCTGCTCCCTGACGAAGAAGAAGCACTGGCCATTAATCTTGAGCGCGTGGTAAATGAAGGCCGTCGTGAAGGCTTGCACATTATCAATGATGGTGAAGAGCAATTGCTTGAGAGCTGGATGCTGGTACATTTAGAACGTATGCAGCCACTGGCAGCATTGCTCGATGCACATTATGGCGGTAATGATTACCGTGCAGCTGTGGCGTTGATGCAAGGAAAGGCAGGGCATCCTGAGTCGACCATTTCTGCACAAGTAAACTCCGATAGCAAAAGACTTGGCAGTCTATGGCAGCTTGGTTTTACCTTGGCACAGCAGCATCGTGATTCATTGTTACAGCAGACGCTTAGTCCAAACACCCAAGCCAAATATGAGGTGCTGGCAGAAAAATCTATTTTGCAGCAAGCAGAAGTTGAAACAGCTGAGACTGAAAGTTTTATAGACTTTTTGCAGCAGTATCGTTAGTAAATTATTGACCACTATTAATACATCCTACTGATAAATAAACCATTTTATAAGAGTATGTCGCTCATGCAAAAACTGACCAATTATCGCAGTTTACAAGTATTTTTGGTCTTTATGACTGTGATTGGTATGAGTTACGCGTTGTTTTTTTTACAGCGTTATATGGGGTTATCTCCTTGTCCACTTTGTATCTTTCAACGTATTGGCTTAATGGTCATGGGCGCTTTTGCATTAGTAGCCGCTTTGTTTCACCCAAAGTCGATTGCGATACGCTTGCTATTATGGCTTGGTAGCTTGGTGGGTATTGGCTGGGCTACAATCGTAGCAGCACGTCATGTTTGGCTACAGCACTTACCCGCTGACCAAGTCCCTTCATGTGGGCCAGGTTTAGATTACTGGCTCGATACTTTGCCTATGCAGCAGGTACTAAAAGAAGTGTTCGCAGGTTCAGGCGAGTGCGCAACTATCGACTGGACATTTATGGGACTTAGTATTCCTGAACAATCATTAATATTTTTTAGTATTCTGTTGTCGGTACATATATTGATATTGTGGCGTATTTTTCGCCCAGTGAAGACACTAGTTTAATAATAGTAACCCGAATATTGTTGTGCTTTTTTCTTGTCTTGTTTTTTATCCTTTCTTGTAACGTATTCATGGTAAAACACTTTAGGCGTTCAACCAAGAATTCATCTCGTTTAACTTTACTTACTCCTAACAAAACATCTACATAAGAGTAATATCGGTTTGTTAAGGTACCTAGCGTTTATCCCTCTTATACAGTCGTCTATCGGTCAACTTTGACTACTTTCAACCTAACTTATCTTAGAAGTGGTATTTAAGGCAGATAAGCGGTCGTTTAATAAGTATTAAAATACAAAAAGAGATACATCTAACTAATTGAAACCAGTGACGTTTTTACAACGTTGCCGTAACTTATTGACGCTACTATTGAGATAAACACTGATAGATATCTAATTTGCTTTTTTATTATAAAATAAACTTTTATTTTCTTTTTTATATGATGAAACAACTTATCCCTACCCCGCTTATGGTGGTCTCCTTAATCAAACGCTTTGGTAGCCTTTTATTGCCACTGCCGCTTTGTATGATTTTGATTGGCTGTGATAGTCAGTCATCTACGACTGCAGCTGCTCACAATGCATCGATAAAACAGTCTTTAACTGATAGTAAAGTCCGCCATGATAATAAGCATAATTCTGTGCAGGTAGATAGTGATAGTGAAAGTGTTGCTGTAGCAGATGATGTAGTAAGCGTTGATGAAGGTGACTCTTTACTAGCAGCAGCCAAACCTGATAGCCCTGACACCAATGTACAGAGTCGTCGTACTCCGATGATTTCAAATGCTAGTATGGATAGTGAGTTACAGGCGACTTTGATTGGTGATTATGTAGGTATTTTGCCATGTTCTTTTTGTTCTGGTATTACAGTAACCCTAAATTTGTTCGCTGATGGTTCAATCACCAAGACAAGCATCTACGAAAACCCAACTACCCCTAAAGTACCTCTTACTGAATATGGTATCTATCGTCAAGACAATGACACTATTACTATTGTTTATGAAAACGATCAAATCGAGAGCTATCGTATTGAAAACAATCATCTTGTTATGTTAAATGATGATGACACTTTGAACACCGATTACACCTTGTCACTCAAATAAGCAGACGTTTATAGGGTTGGATATAACTCTATACGTATCAATATAGACGCAACTTTATTAAAACTGTCTCAACGACTATTTACGCCTACTTGTTGGGCGTTTTTTATTGGTTATCTATTGGTGTTTACTTTACAATAAGCGCTGCTAACATTCATGCACAAGTTAGTAGCCGTTAAATACTAAATCTTTTTTAATTAATTTATTGACTGTTTATTCTTGTCAGTATGATTTCATTTAATTTCTCATCATAGCGTGGACCATCTATGCATATTCATATTCTTGGTATTTGTGGCACTTTTATGGGTTCATTGGCCTTATTGGCGCGAGAGCTTGGACACAAGGTCACAGGTTCAGATGCTAGTGTCTATCCTCCTATGTCGACTCAGCTTCAAAACGCTGGCGTGACTATCCAAGAAGGCTATCTTATAGAGCATTTGCAACCAACGCCTGATTTGGTGGTCATTGGTAATGCAATGAAGCGCGGTATGGATGTCGTTGAGTATGTGCTTGATCAAGGCATGAAATATACTTCAGGCCCGCAGTTCCTCTCTGAGCAAGTATTGCAATCACGGCATGTATTGGCAGTGGCGGGTACGCATGGTAAGACGACCACGACTACTATGCTGGCATGGATATTACACTATGCTGGCATCGATACTGGGTTTTTGATTGGCGGTGTGCCATTAGTAGATACGACAGATGCGCGCCTGCAAAACGTATTTGCGCACAGCAGTTACTTAGGTGCAGATAGCGAGTCCAATAAAGCTGCAAACTCTATCGAAAGTAATAGTACAACATCTGCAACATCTGCAACATCGGGATATTTTGTCATAGAAGCAGATGAATATGATTCTGCGTTTTTTGATAAACGTTCAAAATTCGTCCATTATCGACCTCGGACTGCTATTTTAAATAACCTAGAATTCGACCATGCCGATATTTTTGCTGATTTAAATGCTATCCAGACTCAATTCCATCATATGGTACGTATGATCCCAAGTTCTGGCAAGATTATCATGCCAGCAGCGACCGCCAGTTTAGAAGATACATTGGCTAAAGGTGTATGGACACCAGTCTGGCGCACCGCAGTGACGGACGAGAGGCTTACAAATATTGCAGCAGTAGATAAAAAAAGCACTACGAACGAAGTTAGGGCAAGTGACTGGCAAGCAGCTCTGTTGACAGAAGATGGTAGTCAGTTCAAAGTAAGCTTTAACGCTGATCCATCAGCGAGTGCTACTGTTGATTGGTCGATGAGCGGTATGCATAACGTTAATAATGCGCTAGTTGCAGTAGCCGCAGCTTATGACGTCGGGGTAGATGTGACGACAGCATGTGCCGCTCTATCAGCGTTCGCAGGTATTAAACGTCGAATGGAGTTAATCGGAGATGTTAACGACATTTTGGTATTTGATGACTTTGCTCATCACCCGACAGCGATTACGACCACCTTAGATGGTGCTAAAAAGAAACTCACCAACAGACGGCTATGGGCGATTATTGAACCACGTAGTAATACCATGAAAATGGGTATTCATCAGGACAGCCTGGCCCAATCAGCAGCACTAGCAGATCATACACTTTGGTATGAGCCTGCTGGTCTTGAATGGGGATTACAAGAAGTCATTGATCGAGCAAAACACAACAGCAATCAGCAGGTTATAAACAGTATAGAAGATATTATTAATCATGTTACGACGCATGCACAAGCGGGTGATGCGATTGTCATTATGTCGAATGGAGGCTTTGAAGGTATCCATCAGCGTTTATTGGCTTCATTGTATGAATTAAATGCTCAAACTTAGCCCTTCTTGTTGAGTTGTGACTCATTGCAACTAATTAACAGCATATAGAATTGATTTGTATTTAAATGCGCTATTTTTATGTTTAAAGATAGCGCTTTTTTATACCTTATTATAAGCTCCATTTTCTCTGTTTATTTTTTGAACAAAAGTATGATTCTACTTAGTAACATCCATATCACTGAGATTACTTTTGTAACCTTCCATTTACTAATTTCATCTGCAAGATAGCAAATGGCTATCTTTTCTCACATAGCACCTACACTGGTAACACTTTATGCTTATTTATACTGACATTAAATGTTTACAATGCTGCTATCAACATTAGAAAAGTCTTAAGAAAAATTCATATAAAATTTTACTATTCGTAATACGTTAGGAGAACAATAATGAGCTTTATTTGGATGATCATCGTAGGTCTTGTTGCAGGACTATTGGCACGAGCTATCAAACCTGGCAGTGACCCCATGGGTTGGATTATGACTATCGTATTAGGTATCGTTGGTGCGATGCTAGGTGGCTTTATCGCTGGACTGATTGGTATTGATGCTGATGGCGGCTTTACTGGTCTATTGTTCTCAGTCATCGGTGCTATCATATTGCTATTTTTGTATGAGATGATCGTGAACAAGCGCCGTGTATAACAGGCTTAGATAAAATAGCATAATCTATCAGACACTATAAAAGACTTTACATATGTAAGGTCTTTTTTTATGCAAAATACTATTGCTATTTTTTAGATGCTATTAGTATCTTATGTGACACCTTAGTACATCCTTTTATATGCTCACCCGTTGATTATTATCACTTTTGCCCTTATTTAACTTATAATACATTGCCTATTCAATTCGCTATTATCGAGGTGCTCCGTCATGGCATTACTCCCTATCTTAAGTTATCCTGATCCACGTTTGCGTACTATCGCAAAGCCAGTTAAAGAAGTCGATGATGAGATCAAAACTTTAATCACTGATATGATCGAGACTATGTATGACGCAGAAGGAATCGGTCTAGCCGCGTCACAAGTTGATCAGCATGTTCAACTGATCGTTATGGATTTGTCTGAAAACAAAGACTCACCTATGGTGTTTATCAATCCAAAAGTAACACCGCTAGTAGAAGAAAAACAACCATATGAAGAAGGGTGTCTTTCTGTGCCTGATGTCTATGATAAGGTTGAACGTCCCAATAAAGTACGTATCGAGGCAATAGATGAAAATGGTCAAGTCATTGATAAAGAAGTAGAAGGGTTGTTGGCTGTCTGTATTCAGCACGAGATGGATCATTTAAATGGAGTCATCTTTGTCGATTATTTATCAAGATTAAAGCAGACTCGCGCACGTGACAAAGTCCGTAAAGTACTTAAAGTACGTGAGAAACAGGGCGAGAGACAAGTGAGTAAAGAGACGCAGACAACTAATGCTTAACTTATGACGCTTAGTTTATTGTTTTCTTTGTTATTTGATTCTTTCTAAAGGCTGTTTTCAAAAGCTATCTTTGTTCCTAGAGATTAGCTCTATTTATTGTCTCGTTATTCTATTTACCTTAAAGGCTTCTTCTCATGACCATGATCAAAATTGACCAATATTTTGACCCTACTGGCTGGAAAAAATTTACTAAAGCTGCTGAAGGTCGTGAGACGCCTTTGCTTGTGGTTGATTTGAGTCGGATTAAAACTAAATATGCTGAAATGGCAGATTTGTTCCCGACTGCTAAGATTCATTATGCAATGAAAGCCAGTCCTGCTGTGGAAGTGATCAACTTGCTGGCTGATCTTGGCTCAAACTTCGACTGTGCTTCTATCTATGAGCTTGATCGCGTTCTTGACTGCGGTGTCGATGCGTCCCGTATCTCTTATGGTAATACAATTAAAAAAGCGGCACATGTCAAATATGCTTTTGAAAAAGGTATTGATTTATATGCAACCGACTCAGAAGCTGACTTAAAAAATATCGCCGAACAGGCACCTGGCTCTAAAGTGTTTGTGCGTATCTTGGTACAAGGTTCAGATACCGCTGAATGGCCATTATCGCGCAAGTTCGGTTGCCATCCTAATATGGCGCTTGAACTACTGGTACAGGCACGTGATTTGGGCTTGGTACCTTATGGTATCTCATTCCATGTAGGTAGTCAGCAAAAAGACGTAGCAGCATGGGATGATGCACTTGCCAAGGTCAAATATATGTTTGACTGGATGAAAAATGAAGAAGATATTAAGCTACAAATGATCAATTTGGGTGGTGGTTTTCCAGCCAACTATATCAGTGAAGTCAATCCTGTAAAGGTCTATGCGGAAGAGATTACACGCTATTTAAGCGATGATTATAGTGCTGAGGACATGCCTGAGATTATCCTTGAGCCTGGACGCTCATTGGTTGGAGGTTCAGGGGTCTTAGTCAGTGACGTGGTACTCATCTCGCGTAAGTCGCATACTGATTTAGCCCGCTGGGTGTACACTGATGTCGGCTTGTTTCAAGGTTTGATCGAAACCTTGGGTGAAGCGATAAAATATCCGGTCTATACGCCAAAAATGGAAACATCGACCAGTGAAGGCACAGTCGTACTGGCAGGCCCAACATGTGATTCGACTGATATCATGTATGAAGAAGCAGGTTATCAATTGCCAGAAGAGTTAGAAGTTGGTGATAAAATCTATTGGCTAACGACTGGTGCTTATACCAACTCATACTCGTCTGTTGAGTTTAATGGCTTTCCGCCGTTAGAAGTGGTCTATATTGACTGAGATTTCGTCGGTATTATTGATAGAAAAGGGCGGTACTGTGATGAGCAGTACCGCCCTTTTTTATATAGCTTGTTTATTAACCTGAAAAACTCTGACCCTTATGGTCTACGCAGTGATGATAGATATGCAATGGCTATTCATTAAGGCTTAGGACTGGTTAATATTTTAAGTCATTTTTAAGTTATAGATGATAACTACTCATTTAAACCCAATACATCCTGCATATTGTATTGTCCAGCTTGCTGCTGAATAATCCAAGTCGCTGCGCGTACGGCTCCAGCGGCAAAGGTCATGCGTGCGCGGGCTCGATGGGTAATCTCAACCACTTCGCCATCCGCGATAAACATGACCGTATGATCACCAATTATTTCGCCGCCGCGAATAGCATGGATACCGATCGTACCTATTTCACGTGCCCCTGTTTGGCCTTCACGGCCATAGATAGCGACGTCTTTTAGATTCTGTCCACGTGCTTCTGCAACAGCCTCCGCCATCATATAAGCGGTGCCTGATGGAGCATCAATCTTATGCTTATGATGTGCTTCAATGATTTCAACATCAGCATCTGTACCAAATGCTTTTGCTGCCATGTTCAATAGCTTCAATGACAAATTAACACCAGTAGAGTAGTTGCCAGCATAGACAATGGCCGTATGCTTGCTGGCCTCGAACAACACTTGCTCTTGCTGTGTACTAAACCCCGTCGTACCAATAACCATCGCTACCTGATGCTCAGCACAAATTTGCATGTTTTGTTCGGTGGCATCTGGTAAGCTAAAGTCGATTAAGACATCTATGTCATCAATTACTGCACTCAAGTCATCGACAACTTTGATATCTAAACGTCCTATAGCGGCTACCTCTCCTGCATCAGCGCCAACTAAGCTGGAACCTTGACGCTCAATAGCTGCGCTTAATGACGTTTGCGGATTGTCTTGCACTGCTTCGATTAGCATACGCCCCATACGACCGCCAGCCCCGATAACGCCGACATTGATAAATTGTCCTTTCGCTTGTTGAGTCATATTCTTTCCTAAAGCCTTATTGTTTTATATGGTTATTTTTGAGGTTATATAGTTGATACTAAATTAAATGGATACACTAGATTATGACGCGAGACTGGGGAAAATTTTTCTTGCATGCTGTATCTACGCTGACAGAGGCTGCGCAAAATTTGTCCCAGTCTCACTGTATCTCTTTTATATTGACCTGACTATAGATAACCTATACCAAATATCATAGCATGAATTATTTTTTATACAGCCACTAAAAAGCCCAATAGTTTCACGTGAAACTATTGGGCTAAAATATTTAGATTGATTGATTAAGCCAAACGATCAGTTGCACAATCTATCAGTCGAACAATTCGCCAATTTTCTTAAAGAATGATTTTTTATGTGGCGACTGTTGATGTTTGCTATCATCATCGAGCGTATCTTGGAATTGGCGTAGCAAGTCCTTTTGCTCACGATTTAGGTTCACCGGCGTCTCGATGACCACTCGGCAAATCAAATCACCCTGCATCGTTGTACGTACAGGTGTGACACCTTTACCGCGCACGCGTAATAGCTTACCGCTTTGTGTCCCTTCAGCAACTTTGATTTTTACCTTACCATCTAAAGTGGGGATTTCGACCTCTTTACCAAGCGCTGCATCAGTAATGCTAACAGGCACATCCATATACAGATCCGCACCCTGACGAGTAAAGACGTTGTGCGGTTTGACGCGTACTTCAACATACAAGTCGCCGTTTTGCACGCCTGCCCCGCCCGCTTCGCCTTCACCAGCCAGACGTACGCGATCACCATCATCGACCCCTGCTGGAATAGAAACTTCTAGCGTACGTGACTTTTCTTTGACGCCATCACCATGACAGTCAGGACATGGGTTTTTAATCTGTTTACCCGTGCCACCGCAATGTGGACAAGCTTGCTGTACCGCAAAGAAACCTTGCTGCATACGAATCTGACCTTGACCATGACAGGTCTGACACGTAACCACATCAGAGGCGTCTTTTGCGCCTTTACCATCACAAGTATCACAAGGGGCTGGTGCAGTAAAGCTGATCTCTTTTTTGCAGCCACGTACTGCTTCTTCTAGTGTCAGCTCGATTACATAACGCAGATCAGAACCACGGCGTGAACGCCCGCCGCCGCCACCGCGTGACTGACCAAAGATATCGCCGAAGTTTCCAAAGATATCGCCAAAGATATCTTGGAAGTTACCTGCGCCTGCCCCGCCAAAGCCGCCACCGCCCATACCATTTTCAAAGGCAGCATGACCCATACGATCATAGGCTGAGCGTTTGTCTGCATCGCTCAAGACTTCATATGCCATGGACGCTTCTTTGAATTTTTCTTCAGCTTCAGGATCATCAGAATTACGATCGGGATGATACTTCATTGCCAGCTTGCGGTATGAACGTTTGATCTCTTTGCTATCTGCAGTCTTACTGACGCCTAATACTTCATAAAAATCACGCTTACTCATGGGCTCTCCTCTCGTCATTACAGTCACGCCAACGGGCAAATTCATCAACCACCATGTTAATTCTTACAATTAGGCATCTGCATATGTTTCACATGAAACATTAGCTATATGATAAAAATGTAGGAAGTATATGAAAATTGCGAGTTAAAATGGCGGTGTGCTGCTTTAACCAAATCAATTAATATATGTTTGCGCTATTAATGGAGACCCTAAGTTGATTTATCAAGTTACCAAATTATTAAATTATTGATTGCTGTATCAACGCTTATATAGTCATTACTCAGGCAGCAAACCTACGTAACATTTTCACACTTATATTGACCAAAGTCATGCTAGTATTTATCGCCATATTGATAATATCAAGTCCGCTAAAAGGTAGCCCAATCAATGAAAAAGCTTATAACACTGTTTACATTATTGGTCGTCATTATAGTCGCTATTTATGCAGGTTCGCCTTATTACAGCGCCTATCAGCTCAAAAATGCTTATGATGATAAAGATGGTGCGACTATTGCGGCTGCCATCAATTACGACCGAGTACGGCCCAATATAAAGACCCAACTGACCAGTAGATTTTCCAATACAATGAATCAGTACCCATTAGTTGCAGAGCTTGGCGGTGAGCCTCTGGCAAAAGCGGCTAATAGCTTTATTGTGCAGGCAGTAGATAGCGCAGTTACTCCGCAAAATATCGAGAGGCTGATCAATACTCAAGGACAAGCCAATACTGCGACCAAAGAGCTTGCCGCCGCTTGGGCAATCTCTAGCAATCAAATTGATCTTAAAAACCTTATCCAGGACTTGATTATTCATCGCGGTGATGTTGATATCGTAGTCAAACAACAAGTGCAGCAGATGATGAATCAGCAAGCCGCCCAATTAGAGCAGCAGGCAGCTCAAGGGACAGACAGCGATAAGCCGACCTTAAACTATTGTGGTCTTAATTGCTTTACCATTAGTGGTCAAGTCAAAGGCTACCCGATTACTATAAAGATGCAGCGTGAAGGCCTTATCGACTGGAAAATCGTAGATGTCGTGTTGCCATAAGTTATTTAGTCCTGCCGTAAATCTTGAATAAAATACAATAAAAAACCGCCCTATAAACATAGTTTATAAGGCGGTTTTTATTGACGATCTTCTTTAAGAAGAATGACAGAGGTATCTACTTGACTCCCAAGAACTCTAAGAACTCAGGACTCTCAAAACTGGCTTGATAGAGCACCCCATCTTCACGGTAGATTGCAGGCGTGGCTATAACGGCCAGTCCAGCTGCCTTTTCACGGTTCGGTGTCACATAATCTGCGCTACAGCTAGCTGATGCAGGTGTCATCGCACCCGTTAGCATGGCTTTATCAAATGCCTTGCGACGACTGCTATCATCTGCCTGACACCAAATACCACGCATTTGCGCCGGTGACTGCTCATATATTGGATAGCCGATGACTTTTACGGTTACGCCCTTTGCATTCAGCATCGGTAGTTGTTGATGCAATCTGCGGCAATAAGGACAATTCACATCGTCGGCTACATAGATAACGGCTCTCTCAGCGCTAGTCGCTGGATAGGTTATTAGTTGTTTGTCATCTAAGGTTTTAAACACCGACTGGTTTTTACGCTTTTCAAACTCTTCATCCAGTCCGGTAAACTGACCATTCTCAATGACGGATATTTCACCATCTGTAATATATTGCGCGTCATCGGATAATAAAAATGGTACACCCTCTAAAGTCGCGCCCCAAAGCACGCCCGGTACCGCGGTATAAAAGAACGGTGTTTTAGCGCTCATGTTTTTGAGCTCATTCATATTAGCAAGTACCGCAGATTTGACCGCAGCGCTTACTGGCATACCTATTTGCGCACTATTGCTACGCGCTGGGGTTTTGGTCACGACACGCTTGCTTGGGTTCTTTTGTAGCTCGCCTTGGATAACGTATTTGCCATCAGCAGTAATATGTAATGGCGTTTGACCAGCAAGATCAACTTGATACATGTTAGGTAAATTAGATGGCGAAATAGAAGTAATTTGCGTCTTAATACCAGCTTGGGTCAGCACTTGGCGTAGCTGACTATCGATAGCAGCACTAACTTCGCCAGTTGCTGTTGTATTCTTTGCGTTTTGGCTAGTGTTTTGACTCGTACTTTTACTTATGGAGTTCTTAACGGTTGGCTCAGCGCAGGCAGTCGTCACTAATAACATGGTACTAATAAGACTAGCAAATTTTAATACAGGTCGTTTCACAAGCGTTGTCCTATCAAGTTCGTAGTAGATTACTGAATCAAAACTTCTAAATTTTCTTCAATTAAGGTCTTTTAATTAAGAACTTTAATTCATGTTCTTTATTTCTTAATTTTAAAACAAGAAACTATATTTAGAAGATTATATTGAAAACAGCAACACTATGTAAAAAAGTAGATTAATTAAGCTGCTGAGACTGTAGCACATTGGCAGATTTTTATAAGCACTTGATAAGCGCTGAGTGCTTTATTTTGCAAAACTGCTACCCAGCTTTAAGAGACAGGCAACATCAACAAACAGACGACCGATACGGTGCCTGCTGCTGATAGTTGTTTTGGGTAACTGGCTTTTTACGAGTGGATGTTGGAAAGAGTATGAGGCAACTTTTCTGCTACATAAAGTCTAGAATTTCGCGACTTCTTCTTCTGTCAAAAAGCGGCTATCCCCTTTATCCAAACCTTCTAATGTAATATGACCAATACTGGCGCGGTGTAGTTCAACGACCTTATTACCGAAATAACCCATCATACGTTTGACCTGATGATACTTGCCTTGCTCTAACGTCAGACGAGCATGAATCTCATCAATGAACTCGAGTGTCGCAGGTTTAGTCGGCTCGTAATCCCCTTCTAGCAAAATACCTTCAGCGACCTTTTTGATAGCTTTTTCTTGCGCCTCGCTGTCCATCGGATCTGCTAAGGTCAACTCGTAGACTTTTGCGTGCTCGTGTTTAGGACTGGTCACCCGATGTAGCCAACCGCCATCATCACTCATCAGTAACGCCCCAGTAGTATCCACATCGAGGCGTCCGGCGATACGCAAACTGCCTAATTCTGGTACTGCGATCAGCTCGGTAACGACAGGGTATTCTTTAGCCTTTAACGTACATTCAAAGCCTTCTGGCTTATGCAATAGAATATAACGATTGCCTGTCGCCACTGACAGTGGTTCGCCTACCCACATGACATCATCGTTAATGATATCGACATGTACACCAGGATCTTTGATAACTTCGTCGTTGACGGTGACTTCGCCTGCGTGCAGAATTTTTTTGGATTCTTTGCGCGACAGTTCCGTGGCTTTACTAATAAATTTATCTAAACGCATGCTATTTGCTACCATTAGTTTTGTTATAGTGAGGCAAGTTTAACATATCCCATCTAAACCTAGGTGTATCATCAAAACAATATAGACGCTAAAAACAAAACTGCGATATGGGCTAACGTGCTACTGAAAATATTTTTTCTTGCGTGCTGTGCCTACGCAGACAGAGGCTACGCAAAATTTATTTCTAGTGGCACTATGTCTAATTTCAGATTGGATTAATTATATGAGTTATCACACCCTGCAAAAAGCCATCACTGCTCGTCTTGAAATCAAGAAATCTGAATTCATTACTTACGCTTATCCGGTCACCACGCGAGAACAAGCCATGTTTCACGTGGAACAGCTACGTGAACAATATGCTGATGCACGTCATTGGTGCTGGGCTTATATCATTGGTGACCCTGACAATACAACGAGCGCAGGCTTTGATGATGATGGCGAACCCAACGGTACAGCAGGTCGGCCTATTTTAAACGTCCTACAGCACAAGTCTATCGGTAACGTTATTATTATCGTCGTGCGTTATTTTGGTGGTATTAAACTGGGTGCTGGCGGCCTGACTCGTGCTTATTCAGGCTCTGCGCAAGCGGCAGTGGATGAGATGATATTGCGCCCTTATGTACCAATGGCTCAAGTACAAATACTGGCAGAGTTCGCTACTGAAGCGCAATGTCGCTACGTAGTAGAAAGCTTAAATGGCAGTATTGATGACGTAAATTATAGTAAGCAGGTTACGTTAACCGTGACTATTGCTGAAGCTGATATTGAGACTTTAAAAGAGCGTCTGGCAATGGATGGACGGGTGCTAGAGGATGAGTAATCACCGCTAGTCTTCAAAATAAATAGCAATAAAATAATCAGTCAAACCAAGAGAGTTGCCATGCCAGTACTTAACCTAGCAGAATTGAAAACCCCGCCTATTATCAATGGTAATACTTTTAACTTTGAGCCCTTTGAGCCGCCTTTTTGGCTCAGCAATGCCCACTTACAAACCATCCTGCCTACTGTCCTTGTCAAACATAATCCTGCCTATCGTCGCGAGCTAATACTAGACTCTCATCAAATCAGTGAAGTGGCTTATGATTTCATCGATAATAGTGAGCCACAACCAGAACACAATCAACGTTACAAAACGCCATTGATAGTATTATTTCATGGGATGGAGGGCAGTAGTGCCAGTCATTATGCTCGGACGTTAGCCACTTATGTCAAGCAGCAAGGCTGGCACTTTGTAGTGGGACATTTTCGTGGCTGCGGCGGCGTGCCAATGTCCGATAAGGTGGTCTACCATGCTGGTGATAGCGAAGAGACCCATCATACGCTGGGAGTATTGGCCGAGCGCTACGAAACTATTTATGCTTTGGGAGTCTCACTAGGGGGAAACTTATTGGCACGTTATATGGCAGATTATGGTGATGATGCCATTTGTGCAGCCGCAGCAGTGGTATCAGCGCCCCTTGATTTGGCATCAGCCACAACGGCGATGGAAAACCTCATAGGTCGCAGGCTATATACACCCTATTTACTAAACCCTATGCTGACCAAGGTTTTGAGTCAGCAGTTAGATGTTACAGAGCTCAATAAAATTACCGCCAGCGAGCGCATTCAGGAGTTTGACGAGGCCTTTACCGCGCCGCGCCTAGGTTACCGCTCGCCTTATGACTATTATCGCCAAGCCTCGGCGATGCCGCACCTGCATAAAATTAGCAAACCAACCCTGATTATCACGGCTAAAGACGACCCTTTTTTGGGTATTAATGCTACGGCAGGTGATGTCTCAAACAGCGTGATATTGTACGAGCCGGTGCATGGTGGCCACATTGGCTTTGTACGTTGGAAAGACAAAGGGTTAGATACCAATTGGGTGCCAGAAATAGCGCTACAGTTTTTTAACGCTGCTGCGTCTGCTTAAATAACTGCCCTTTGCGGCAATCCTCTTCCTATTAATTTTACTCAGACCTTAACCATGTCATAAATATTAGACTAGTTAATACCATTTTAGTAACCATCTTTAAGTAACCAAGCGTTCACTGAAAACCATTGGTTTTAACCCTGTCAGTCGGTATGATAAGTCACTGTTTTTGATAACAACTTATATAAGACTGACCTATGCAAACTTCAAAACCTTCAAAGCAAACTTCAAAACCTTCAAATACCGCAAAGCCATTCGCTCCTGCTCCTTTTAAGCCACCATTTTGGCTGACTAATCCTCATCTGCAAAGTATCTTGCCCAAGTTTTTTGCGCCAGAAGTGCCAAAGTATCGGCGGGCAGTCAAGCAAGACTCGTTGTGTGAGACTGACATTGCTTATGACTTCTACGATGCGCATCCAATAGAAGCAGCGAACGACGGTACACTTGAGCAAACACCTTTAGTCGTGCTATTTCACGGAATGGAAGGTAGTAGCGATAGCCATTATGCGCGCGCATTGGCCTATCAAATGCATAACGATGGCTGGCACTTTGTAGTGGCACACTTTCGCAGTTGTGGCGGTATTCCGGCCAACGGGCGCGTCTTTTATAATGCTGGAGACACTGAAGAGGTGCATCACATGCTGCAGAATTTACGTGAGCAATATGCCCATATCTATGCGGTAGGCGTCTCGCTAGGCGGTAATGCGCTGGCAAAATACATGGGTGAATATGGTGATGAAGCGCTATGCGAGGGTGCCGTGGTCATCTCCGCTCCTGTCGATATGTCGTCAGCTGCTCTAAGTATGCATAGTTTCTTGAGTCATCGTATTTATACGCCGTATTTACTCAATCCAATTATCAAGAAAGCACTGGCAAATGATATCACCGTAGAGGAAATTGCCTCTATCAAGTCGGTCAATCGTATCAGTGACTTTGATAATATCTTTACCGCGCCGCGTCATGGCTATCGCTCCAAAAACGACTATTACCACTCCTCATCAGCTCTACCCTACTTAATAAATGTTACCCATCCGCTACTGCTGATTAGTGCCAAAGATGATCCCTTTATTGGCTTTACCGCCACTCAAGGCGATGTCTCTGATAGCGTCACTATCCTTGATACCGAGCATGGTGGACATATTGGTTACCTGCGTTATCGCTCAGCTAGCAAACAGGCCGACAAGGTGAAATCCAGCTCTAAGCAATCGAAAAAGAATGGTAAAAAAACCAAGACCTCAAAATTCGATATCAATTGGATACCTGAAACCGTTAGCGCTTTTTTTCACTCAATTGGCATTCCGTCTAACGATATTTCACTTGATAATGTTTCATCTGAAAACACTTCATCCCATGAATAACCATCTAATGAGCCTTAACCCTAAGCCCTAAACTATTGAGAGTCTGTCATGTATCCATTTTTCCGTTATGCTAAATCTATCACTAGGGCTGTCATCGCTAATAAAAAAGCCGATCAACTAGACTTAGCAGATACCAGCGAGATTGAGATTCACTGTAGCTTGACAGACATTGATAATTTTTTAGAGATGAATAATGGTCGCGTGCTGACGTTGTTCGATTTGGGACGTACTGACTTTGCCATTCGTACTGGCCTTGGTAAACAATTACTACATAAACGTTGGGGGCTGGTCGTAGCTGGCAGCACCGTACAATATCGCAAACGCATTCGCGCTTTTGATAAGGTCACGATTAAGACGCACGTCGCTGCTATTGATGAGCGCTGGATTTACGTGGAACAATCAATGTGGGTGAAAGGCAAGCCCTGCTCGTCTGCCCTACTACGGACAGGCGTCACTAGCAAAGGGCGCGTGATTGAAACTCAAGAAGTGCTGGATGCGATGGGTAAGTCTGATTGGGGTATGCCGCCGACTGGCTATGTAGCAGAATGGATTGAGAGTGATGATGACCGTCCATGGCCGCCTTTAGGTTAGGCTAACTGTAAATTTATTTTTGATAATCTTTCGCAGCCAGTTAACCTTAAGACTACTATTCCACAACATTACATTATACAAATACGTATAATAATTGTTAGGATATTAGTGAGTAGAACATTCCATTAAATATAGTCTAATAAGGAAAATAAAATGGTTAATAATACGGATTACGTTGGAACGCTATTTGATAATAGTGAGTCAAACCCAGGCAAAATTACTTTAGCCTTTACGATGGCAGGTGTCGCGCTTAAAAAAGGTCACTCTGCATCAGTGATACTGATGGTAGACGCGGTACACCTAGCATTGCCGAACGCTTTGGATAACGTCGATATTGGCGATCCGTTCGACCCTGCTAAGGATTTGCTAGAAGCGTTTGTAGAGAAAGGTGGTAACGTCTTAGTCTGCGGTGCCTGTATGAAACACGGCGGTGTGGAAGAGTCAGACATCGATAAGCGCTTTACCGTCATCAGCGGCGATGATGTGGTTGAGCTATTGATGAATGCGAAGGGGTCTTTGCAGTTGAACTAAAACTTAAGAATTGAAGTTGTGAAAATGGGCTGGTTTTCTTAACTGTCTTTTTGATGGTTTGGGGAACTGGCTTATTTTTTGACGTATCACTTAACTACAAAACCGTAGTCAACTATTTTAACTACAATCTTGTAGCCAAAATTTGCTCCTTTTATTGAACAACTAAATACACATTATCTAACATGCAAGCTGTCTGGCTTTGTTAAAGTAAGTCATGCAAATCTCATAATAAGATAACAAGGAAGCCCATCATGACCTTAATGAATACTCTTAATTTAGCCTGCCCTATCATTCAAGCACCGATGGCAGGAGCAACCACGCCCGAGCTGGCGGCGACAGTCAGTAACTTTGGCGGATTGGGATCATTGGGGTCTAGCACGACGGCGCCAGATGTTTTGGATAAGCAAATTGACACTATTAAATCGCTCACCGACCGCCCTTTTATGATCAATCTGATGGTGTTGTCTGAGCATGACTCCAGTACGTTAGATAGCGAGATTCCTGCTTGGCTAAGTAATTTCTATCAAGAAAAAAATATAGAAATGGCGTTACCTGAACGACCAGCGCTAAGCTTTGCAGATCAACTACAAGTGCTCTATGACAATCCCGTCCCTGTAGCCAGCTTTACCTTTGGTATTATCAGCGCCGAGCAAGTGCAGCATTTACAGAGTCTAGGCACACGCGTCATCGGTACCGCCAATCATCCATTGGAAGCAAAAGCATGGGCAGAGATTGGCGCTGACGCAGTATGCGTGCAGGGGGTAGAAGCTGGTGGACATCGCGGTGGTTGGTTGCCACAAAGCGCAAACGATCCAATGGGATTATTGACGCTGATTAGTCAAACGCGGGCTTGCACCGATATTCCGTTAATCGCTGCGGGTGGGATTATGACTGGGCAAGCCATCAAAGCAATTCAAACAGCAGGGGCTGAGCTGGCACAAATCGGTACGGCATTTTTGACCACAGATAAGTGCGGTATCAATGCTACCTATAAACAGGCGCTACTCGATGCCAGTCAAGATAATCGCAGTAGCGAAACACGCTTAACGCGGCTGTTTTCAGGTAAGCAGGCACGCGGCTTATTAAATGATTATTTACGTGATTTTGCGCAATTTGAAAACGCGCATGAGCTACCGCCTTACCCACAATTAAATGCCATGACCAAAGACTTGCGTGCCCATGCAAAAAAGACTCTTGATGCAGAACATCAGTCTTTATGGGCAGGACAAGGAGTCGCTTTGGTCAGACAAGAAGGCACGATTGAATTGCTAGAGCGACTGGTAAAAGAGTTGTAATTTAATTAGCGTAGGCCCAGTTTTTAACCCTGAGAAGCGTTAAAAAATTGTACTGTAATTTTAGCTTTGCAAGGAAAATGCTGGGTTAAAAACCCAGCCTACCATCTATACTTAAATAACTATTTAACTACCTCTTTGGCCCCTCCCGAAACGAATTATAATTCTTCAGCGTTTCTTTTACCGCTTCGCTCATCGGCATATAACTGACTTTTACCTTCCTCTGTAAACTGTATGACCATCTCATAAAAAATGACAGTCAAATGATCATAAAGCATGCCGCGGGTTTACAGCTCTAATAAAGACGGCATAAGCTTTCTCGTCTATGATAAGCGTTTCGTTTAGTCAGCCCCAGATAGCGCCAAAGGATAAACATTGAGTAATACAGACATATCTTCCAGTAAACAACGTGACCTTACCCAAGGGTCGATTGCCAAAACGATGCTCCTGTTTGCCTTGCCAACGCTTGGCTCATCGGCGCTGCAATCCTTAAATGGCTCAATCAATGCTATTTGGGTAGGACGGTTTTTGGGTGAAGAAGCGCTGGCGGCGACGGCAAACGGCAATATCTTGATGTTTATCCTGATATCCTTTGTGTTTGGCTTTGGTATGGCGTCAACGATCTTAATCGGTCAAGCCATGGGTCAGCGCAATGAGGATGTGGTCAAACGCACCATGGGTACAGCGCTTGGTAGTATTATTCCAATAAGTGTGTTGGTCGCGGCTGTAGGATGGATATTTGCGCCACTGCTGCTTGATTTATTAGGGACGCCGCCAAGTGCTGTGGATCTGGCTCTGAGTTATCTGCGCATGATATTCGTTGCTATGCCGGTTACCCTAACCTTTACGCTGATCATGATGGCGTTACGTGGTACGGGTGATTCTACGACGCCGCTTTGGTTCATATCGATGTCGGTCGCTATTGATTTGGTGTTGACCCCTACGCTTATTTTGGGCCTCGGACCCTTCCCTGAATGGGGTATCTTTGGTTCAGCATTTGCTACTGCCGTTGCCAATACATTGGCGCTGATTGGCATTCTTACCACTATGTATTTTCGTGGTTCTGTGCTGGCGCTTAGTAAGCCTGAGCTGCGGTTTTTGCGTGCAGATAGAGAAATTCTAAAATCAATGTTTTCAAAAGGGCTGCCGATGGGTCTTCAGATGATCGTCATCTCGTCAGCGGCACTGACGATGCTTTCTTTGATCAACCGCGAGGGAGTGCAGACGACAGCCGCTTATAGTGCCACGCAGCAGCTTTGGACCTATGTACAGATGCCTGCAATGGCGCTCAGTGCAGCAGCAAGCGCCATGGTGGCGCAAAACATCGGGGCAGGACAATGGAATAGGGTGGCAAAAATAACTCACTGGGGGCTTGTCTTTAATGTGGTGTTGACAGGCGCTGTCATCGTAGCGCTGACAATATTTGATGAAGCTGTCTTAAGCCTTTTCCTCGGTAGTGATAGTCCAGCGGTACCGATTGGGCGTCATATTCAACTGATGGCAACATGGGGCTTTGTGTTTTTTGGCATAGCGCAGGTATTTTTTGGTACCATGCGTGCCAATGGCTATGTAATCTGGCCACTGATTGTGATGGTAATTTCAATGTATCCTGTGCGGCTTGGCTTCGCGTTTGGATTTTATTCAACCCTTGGTAGTGACGCGCTTTGGCTATCGTTTCCAGCGGGAATGGTAGCGACCGCGCTTATGGGAGCAGGATTGTATCTGTATGGCGGCTGGCGTAAAGGTAAGCTGTTACCTGAAGAGGAAGCGGCACAAACAACCGAGGGTTATCGCGCCCATGCAGGCACTTGTTCGGCGTGCCGTGATGTGACACCGACGACGTCATGGGAGCAATCTGAAGATAAAAGAGCGGTTGCTCAGCGTTCATGATTACAAGGTTAATCAGGTAATTGTGATTACCGGTGTAACGTATTTACTAAGCCAAAATTGCGCTAGTGTATCATCAAAAATTTTCATTAAATGATGAAAAATTAAGGACTAAAATTATCATGGCTCTTCCCACCCTTAGAATACGCATGCGTCGCAAGTACTACCGCCTAGTCTTTACAGGACTCATGGCACTGATGATGTCGCTTATTATCTCGACTGCGTTGATACTGGTCAAAACAGGCTATAGTGATCATTTCTTCGCTGATCTACTGGGGTCATGGGGGCTGGCATTTATATTCGCTTGGCCAAGTGCTTATGTTTGCGCGTATCTGGTGCAGGAGCATATACTTAGTCGGATTGAATTTTATTGAGTAGTCTCAACCTTGTTTTTTAAACAAGCTACCCTATGATTGATCGTTCCCTCCAGTACTGGCTCGATCTGCGCGCACTCTGCGTCAGCGAGCGGACAACGGGTGCGAAACACACAGCCAGATGGCGGATGAATAGGACTGGGCAAGTCACCTTCTAACAGCTGAATGGTTTTGTTACGCTCAGCGATAGGGTCAGGTAATGGCACCGCTGACATCAGCGCTTGAGTATAAGGATGGGTTGGATTGCCGTAGACTGCTTTGTCCACCCCAAGCTCAACCGCGTGACCCAAATACATCACCAGCACTCGATCGGCAATATGTTTGACCACCGATAGATCATGAGCAATAAAAATGAGCGCCAGCCCCATCTCTTCTTGAATATCTTGCAATAAGTTAATAACCTGCGCTTGAATAGAGACATCAAGGGCGGAGACAGGTTCATCGCAGATAATGATTTTGGGCTTCAATATCAGTGCACGCGCGATACCAATACGCTGACACTGACCGCCTGAGAACTCGTGCGGATAGCGGTTGATTTGATTGGAGAGTAGGCCCACCTTTTTCATAATGGCGCGTACTTCGTCTTGCACTTCCGCCTTTTTCATCTTTGGATAATAAGTACGCAATGGCTCAGCGATGATATCGCCGACGGTCATGCGCGGATTCAAGGAAGCCAGCGGGTCTTGGAAGATCATCTGAATGTCTTTGCGCTTTATTCTCATAGTCTTTTTGGAGGCGCCCACGATCTCAGCATCATTGAACTTAATGCTACCCGAATTGGCACGTACCAGTCCGATGATCGTTCGAGCAAGTGTGGATTTACCGCAGCCTGACTCCCCAACCACGCCTAAGGTCTCGCCGGCAAACAACTCAAAAGATACGCCATCAACTGCTTTTAAGGTATCGGGCTTTTGCCAAAAGTACGAGCCTTTGCGCTTGATAGCGAAGCTTGTGCGCACATCTTGCACTTGTAATAGTGGGGTTTGGTTCAGCGTTAGATCAGGCGCTTGACTGGTCGTGTTAATGGTCTCTACATTCGCTGTGGTCATGCCTAACCCTCCAAATTCAATAGATTGGTATTGCTCTTTGCTGACGTATCCACTTGCATCTCAGGCTGCCAATAACAGGCGCGCTGACGCTCATGCGGTAAGAACTCAAGCGGCGGTGGCACATCGCGACAGATATCCATCGCGTGCGGACAACGCTCATGAAACGGACAGCCAGTCGGCAAGTTTAGCAAGTTCGGCGGACTGCCTGGAATGGTCGCAAGCTTACCACCTTTATCGTCAAGACGCGGAATGGCTTTGAGCAGGCCAATCGTATACGGATGCGTCGGCGTATAAAATATCTCCTCGGTCTCGCCATACGCCATGGTTCGCCCTGCATACATGACCAATACCCGATCGCAGATACCCGCGACCACGCCCAAATCATGAGTAATCATCACAATGGTCGTACCAAAGTCGCGCTTAAGCTCGTTGAGTAGCACCATAATCTGCGCTTGTACAGTGACATCAAGCGCTGTCGTTGGCTCATCAGCAATCAAGAGTTTAGGGCGACATAAGAGCGCCATAGCGATCATCACGCGCTGACGCATACCACCTGAGAACTCATGTGGATACATACCGATACGTTTTTTGGCTTCTGGAATCTTAACTGCGTCGAGCATTTTTATCGATTCAGCCCAAGCCGCCTTTTTACTCATGCCTTTATGTAAAATCAAAACCTCGGCAAGCTGATCGCCTATTTTCATATAAGGGTTCAGGGAGGTCATCGGATCTTGAAAGATCATCGCGACTTGCTCAGCGCGGATTTTATTCAATGCCTTTTGCGGTAGTCCTAGCAGCTCCTGACCTTCAAAACGTACCGAACCTTGAGTGCGGCCATTTTTAGCCAACAGCCCCATAATGGCAAAGGCGGTTTGCGATTTACCAGAGCCGGATTCACCAACGATGCCTAAAGTCTCCCCTTCATTGAGGTTAAAATTTAGACCATTTACCGCGGTCACCAGACCGTCTTCTGTCGTAAACTGTACAGATAAATCTTTGACGGTCAGTAAGCTGTTTTTCTCAGAGCGGCTATCTACAGGCGCGTCCCTACTGTCATCACGAATGGTCGAAACTATTTTTTTAGGAGGACTGTTTTTAGTATCATTTTTAGCATGGTTTTGAGCGGCGGTATTGATATTTTGAGTTGTCATAGTGTCGACCTCCTAGCGATCTTTGGGATCAAACGCATCACGCAGACCATCGCCGATAAAGTTAAAGCAAAATAGAGTAATGACCAAAAATGCAGACGGAATCAAAATCTGCCATGGTGCTACTTGCATAGTCTGCGAGCCTTCTTGTAGCAGCGCGCCCCAACTGGTCATCGGCTCTTGTACACCCAGTCCTAAGAAACTTAAGAACGACTCAAATAAAATCATCGTCGGTACCAGTAAGGAAGCATAAACCACCACCACGCCGAGCACGTTTGGCACGATATGACGCAGGATAATATTAAACCCTGACACCCCACCGACGTGCGCCGCTTCGATAAACTCTTTACTTTTAAGACTCAGCGTCTGACCACGCACAATACGCGCCACATCAAGCCAAGAAACCAAGCCTATAGCGACGAAAATTAAAATAAGATTACGACCAAATATAGTCACTAGCAAAATCACAAAGAACATAAATGGAAAGGCGCTTAAAATCTCCAAGAAGCGCATCATGATCATATCGACTTTACCACCAAGATAGCCTGACGTTGCGCCATACACGGTACCAACCAATACCGCCACCGTTGCGCCTGCGATACCGACTAATAAAGATATCCGTCCGCCCATTGCAGTACGTACGAGCAAGTCGCGACCGAGCGAGTCGGTACCAAAATAATGCTGGTTTTCAATCGATGGCGCCGCTTGCATAAAGCTCCAATCGGTCTCAGCATACCCATAAGGCGCTAGCATCGGTACAAATATCACAAAAGCACCGACCAGCAATAAAATAAAAAAGCTGGCCACTGCGGCTTTGTTTTGATAAAAGCGTCGCCACGCATCTTGCCAAAGGCTACGGCCTTTAATCTCTTTGGTAGGCAAATCAGCCATGCCAGTAGGTTGGTCTGCGATAAGGCTCATAGTCGTCCTTTTAATAATCTGTCATTTAAAGTGTTAAGCGGCAGTGCGCTCTAGATAACGGCTCGTTTTTGATCACAATCAATACTGAACTTTGGGATCAATAACGGCGTATAAAATATCGACAATAGCGTTAAAAGCAATGGTCAATACGCCAACCAAAATGGTCAGACTCAGCACCACACCATAATCGCGATTAAGCGCTCCATTGACAAATAACTGACCGATACCCGGTAGACCAAAGATGGTTTCAATAACAATAGAGCCTGTGATAATACCCACAAAAGCAGGGCCTAGATAAGAAATAACAGGTAGCGACGCTGGACGCAAAGCATGCTTTAACACAATCTGACGCATCGGTAACCCTTTAGATTTGGCGGTGCGTATATATTGGCTGTTCATCACCTCGATCATCGAGCCACGCATGATCCGCGCGATACTTGCCACATAAGCCAGCGCTAACGCAGTCACGGGCAGGATAAGGTTTTGCACTGCGCCATCGTTCCAGCCGCCTGCCGGTAACCACTGCAAAATGATGGCAAAAATAAGCACGAGTAACGGCGCTTTGACAAAGCTTGGAATCACAACGCCGGTCATCGCAAAAGCCATGAGCACGTAATCAAGCCATGAGTTTTGCTTGAGTGCAGCGATAATACCAAGTGCCAAACCCAGTACCACTGCTACTACAAAGGCATAAAATCCAAGCTCTAACGAGACGGGTAGAGACTGGGACAACAGCTCATTGACCGTATAGTCTTTGTACTTAAAAGACGGCCCAAAGTCGCCTACTGCCAACTGCTTTAAGTAGTTGACATATTGTAGCCACATTGGGTCGTTAAGATTATATTTGGCTTCAATATTTGCCAATACCGCAGGTGATAAGTTGCGCTCTGTTGTAAAAGGACTACCAGGCGCTAGGCGCATCATAAAAAAGGACACGGTAATCAAAACGAACATGGTCGGAATGGCTTCTAAGATACGCCGAAAGATGAGCTTTAGCATAGAACCTCTTTATAGAACCCTTGTATAAAGGTTCCTATCTCTAAAATTTTTCTTGAAACAATGACCTTCAAGATTTATAAGTCCAAACAGACAAGCGCTATAAATCAGAACAAATATTTTTTATAGCGCTCACTCATAAATGTGATTTAATGACTAGTGTTTGGCAATAGAGATATTTTTGCCCTGCCAATTGCCCAAAGGATCATTCTCCGAAAATCCGATAACATAAGGCTTAACCATTCGCGGACTGACGTAGTGATAGATGTTTAACAGCCCCATATCGTCATCCAACTGAGCCTCTGCTTGCTGATACAAATCTGCACGTTGCGCATCGGTGACCCCAGGTTTTAGGGTTTGCGCCATCAGACTGTCAAATTTGGGGCTATTGTATTTACCGTAGTTGCCGCTATTGTCGGATTTTGTGATATTTAAAAAGGCTGAAGGCTCATTGTAATCCGCACACCAGCCAGCACGCGCAATTTCATAATTACCGTTACGGCGCGTATCAAGGTAGGTTTTCCATTCTTTATTGACTAAATTAACATCGACAAACCCAAGTGCTTGCTTCCATAATGAAGTGGCAGCAACCGCGACCTTTTTATGATTGTCATTGGTATTGTAGAGTAGCTCAAAGCTAAGCGGGTTATTCTCATCATACCCTGCTTCATTGAGTAGTTTTTTGGCCTCAGCGATACGCTTGTCTTGATCCCAACTGGACCACTCTGGTGTGTTTGCCACATCACCATTGGTCACAGTAGGCGTCAGCTGATAAGCGGCCGTTTGGCCTTGACCGATTACCTTATCAACGATAGTGTCACGATCTAAGGCTAGCGCCAAAGCGCGGCGTACTTTAGGATCATCAAAAGGCGGTTTTACGGTATTAAATTCATAATAGTAAGTACAAAGGTAAGGCGATACTCTCAGCTCTTTTCCATAATCTGTTTGCAAAGAGTTAAATTGCTCGGTTGGAATCTCATTATAGGTTACATCAACCTCACCTGCCTGATAGCGCGATACATCAGTCACGCTAGAAGGAATCGGTAACATGGTAATCGTATCAAGCGTAGTATTGGCGTCATCGTAATACTCAGAGTTGCGCGATAGCACCAGCTCGTCGTTGATCTGCCATTTACTGACGGTATAGGGGCCATTGACTACGATATTAGCAGGGTCTGTCCACTTATCGCCAAATTCTTCGACAGTCTTTTGATGTACTGGTTTAACTGAATTATGAATCAGCATATCGGGGAAGTACGGTACTGGTTCTGTTAGTGTCACCTGCAGCGTCTTATCGTCGATGGCTTCTACGCCTAGCGTCTCAGTACCGGCGGCGCCCTCAACGATTTGATCGGCGCCTTTCACTTTGGCATCGACCAAATAGCTTGAATAAGGGGACGCTGTATTTGGATCGACCAAACGACGCATACTATAAGCGAAATCCTCTGCGGTAACCGGATCACCATTTGACCAGTTGGCATCACGCAGTTTAAACGTCCATACCTTGTTATCGTCGCTCTCCCAGCTGGTTGCCATTGCTGGGATAGTTTTGCCATCAGCATCGGTATTGGTCAGGCCCTCAAGTATTTGACGACCAATATTAGATTCGGGTACGCCCGATACTTTATGCGGATCTAGCGACTCAGGCTCGGTGCCGTTGTTGATGGTCAGCTCTTGCGTTTCAGCCAAGACATTAGGGTCAATGTCAGCTGCAGCATCGGCATTGCTGGTGTTGGCAGTATTGTCGCTACAGCCCGTCATAAACATAGCAAGTACAAGAGAAGTGGGTAAAAAGACGGTAGTACGCAGGGAGGTAGGGTTGAAAGTCATATGATATCCTATCGGGCAGATGGCAAGCAGCTTGCCCAATCTTTTAGTAAATCCATTTAAGTTTAGTATCTCTTACTTATGTCATTAAAGGTCATATTTAGACCTTTCACCTTGTAATTACAACGCTTCAACCAAACCCTTTTAGGTCTAAATGAGCAGTTACTATTACCTATTGATAACACAAATTAGAAAACTATTGGTAACATTAATAATAAAAAAAGTTATGAATGTCAACAGCTTTTAAGAATTTGGAGAGGATATGAGGTAGAAAGAGTCTCTTAAGACGATGATGCTATTGGGTCAAAATGATGAAAAACCCTGTCAGTTTATGAATTTTTGCACAAGATTTATCGCTTTTATCGCTTAAAACCGACCTTTCATCAAAAGACTGCTCTTCTGTTATGAATTGTAGTCAAAATTTTTCAATAGCCTACAATGCTCAGTAGGGGTTTATTTGACTGTTTGGTCTGAATCTTAATAGAAGTGATGTTACCTTGTGATTGTAAGTCGATGACAACGTTCATTAACCAAACTGATGTTGCGATAGACACGCGCGACTTGCTACTGTGGCTGGTAGTTTTTCACCAATCAAAAACAAAAAAGGATTTATTATGCGTAGCGCAACTTATGAGACTTTTGGCAAACCGACTGAGGTATTGAGCCTTGGTGACAGCCCTATTCCAGAGCCAAAGGCTACCGAGGTGCGAGTCAAAACCGTACTCGCCTCGATTCACAACCATGATCTGCTTACCATTCGTGGCAAATACGGCTTTAAACCTGAACTGCCAGCGATCGGTGGTTCTGAAG
This sequence comes from Psychrobacter sp. 1Y4, assembly GCF_051847555.1. Lineage (NCBI taxonomy): Bacteria > Pseudomonadati > Pseudomonadota > Gammaproteobacteria > Moraxellales > Moraxellaceae > Psychrobacter > Psychrobacter sp. 1Y4. The sequence continues at coordinate 165,613 of NZ_JBPYDE010000005.1, forward strand.
CCTTGGGGATCATCGATGCTGTCGGTAGTGACGTCAAAGACCTAAAAGTCGGTCAGCGTATTGCGGCAGCAAGCGTCCAAGCAACGTGGGCTGAATACTTTACCGCACCTGCCAGTATGATATTCCCTATACCGGACAGCTTAGAAGACGAGATGGCGGCACAATTGATCGCTATGCCGCTCAGCGCTCTTATGCTACTTGAGTTCTTAGAAGTAGAGAGTGGGCAATGGATTATTCATAATGCCGCCAATGGCGCAGTCGGTAAGTCGCTTGCGATGTTGGCTGCGGCGCGCGGGGTGAATACCATTAATGTGGTACGCAGTAGCGATGCATTACAAGAGTTAGAAGCGCTTGGTATCAAAAACAATATCAATAACTCAGATGACGACTGGAAAGATCAAGTCCGTAACATCATAAGCGATGACAGCATCAGCGCCGCAGTAGACTCGGTCGGCGGTGAGGCCAGTGGTGATTTACTGTCATTGCTAGGTCACTATGGTACGTTTGCTGTCTTTGGCGCAATGTCAGGCAAGCCAATGGCGCTCAATCCTACTGATATGATATTTAAGCAAGCAACGTTAAAAGGCTTTTGGGGCAGCAAAATCAGTCAAGAAATGAGTGTCGAAAACAAGCAGCGTTTGGTTGATGAGCTGATCGAGCGCGCCGTTGATGGCAAGTTAAAGCTGCCCGTTGAAGCAACTTTTGATCTGGCGGATATCATCAAAGCAGTCGATGGTAAATTGCAGTCTGAAAAAACAGGCAAAGTGCTTTTGAAGCCTTAGTTTTTAGTCAATACTAAAACTATCAGTGATGGCAGTGTTCTTCTTAGAATGCTGCCATTTTTTTATGTTTTTATTTAACAATAGTAACCCATTCATCGAATTTACAATGATAAGCAAGTAACAACGTTAGGTAACCAAAATCAAGTTGAGAACGCTTAGTCTGAGTTGTTATCGTCTATAAGTAGCAAATTATAGTCAGTACTAAATAAAATCAATACATTATTAGCTACGTGCTACTGGTATAAATTTTCCTCGCTTGCTGTGTGCTTCGCACTCCAGAGGCTTCGCAAAATCCATTCCAGCAGCACTGTATCGGTTTTAAAGTGATTTGACTATGTTATCAAGCTTATATCTCTTTAAGTACTCAAACTTATAAATAATAAAAAGGATATTTCTATGCGCACTGCAACTTACAACGAATTTGGCAAACCCTCAGAAGTGCTTAGTGTAACCGAAAGCCCTACTCCAGAACCTAATAATAACCAAGTCCGTATCAAAACCATCTTATCTTCTATCCATAACCATGATTTGGTTACCATCAAAGGCGAGTACGGTAATAAACCTGAATTGCCTGCGACGGGCGGTAGTGAGGCGGTAGGAGAAATCGATGCTTTAGGTAGCGCGGTCACAGGCTTTGAAAAAGGTCAGCGCGTGGTAGTCTCAGGCGTACAAGGTACGTGGGCGGAGTATTTTATCGCTCCTGCTCAAAGCTTAATCCCGATACCAGATGCTATCGACGATGAAATGGCATCTCAATTAATTGCTATGCCTATGAGCGCGTTGCTACTCATTGAATTCTTAAATATTGAACCCGGTCAGTGGATCATCCAAAACGCGGCTAACGGTGCGGTCGGTGAATCCATGGCAATGCTCGCTCCCGAGCGTAATATCAACACCATTAATTTAGTACGCAGCAAAGAGTCAGAGCAAGAACTCATCGATTTAGGTATTACCGAAAACAACGTTGTCACCGATAATGATGACTGGAAAGAGCAAGTCAAAAATATCGTTGGTGACGACAAAATTAGTGGCGCTGTCGATGCGGTCGGCGGCAAGTCTGGTGGCGAGCTGGTATCTCTACTAGGTAAACACGGTGTGCTAGCATCTTTAGGTGCTATGTCTGGCAAACCGCTCACACTCAACCCTAGTGACCTGATTTTTAATTTGGCGCAGGTAAAAGGCTTTTGGGCGAGCGATATGATGCAAGAGATTAGTAGCGATGATATGCAGCGCCTAACCCGTGAGCTGATTGAGCGCGCGGCAAGCGGTCAATTAAAACTCCCTACTGGCGGCATTTATCCTTTAGATGATATTCAAACAGCGGTCTCTGAAAAAGTACAGTCAGACAAAAAAGGTAAGATATTGATTAAGCCTTAATATATGTGTTTAAAACCTATTTAATCCAAAAGTAATAAAAAAGGAATAATATTATGTCCAATCAAACGAACGCTGATAATAAAACCTTTAAAGCCTTAGTTGTCGAAGAAACGAACGACGGTGAATTTACAAAAAGTATTGAGCAGCGCAACGTCAGTGATTTGCCTGAGAACGATTTATTGATCGAAGTTCATTATTCATCATTAAATTTCAAAGATGCCATGTCAGCATCGGGCAATAAGAGAATCACTAGAAACTACCCGCATACCCCTGGTATCGATGCCGCTGGTATCGTAGTCAGTGACAAGTCTGGCACGTTTTCCGAGGGTCAAGAAGTCGTAGTCTTTGGCTATGATTTGGGCATGGATACGGATGGTGGCTTAAGTCAAATGATTTCTATCCCTGCCGATTGGGCGGTAGCCTGTCCAGAATCTTTATCGCTAAAAGAAGCCATGATATATGGTACTGGCGGTCTAACCGCAGCCTTAAGTGTGCAAAAGCTGGAAAAAATGGGCGCAAAACCTGAAGATGGTCCAGTCGCCGTCACGGGCGCAACGGGCGGTGTCGGTAGTATCAGTATCGCGATTTTGAGTCAATTGGGCTACGAGGTTATCGCCTTCTCAGGTAAGCCTGAACAAAGCGATTATCTAAAAGATCTTGGCGCAAGCGAAGTCCGTCATCGCGATACTATCAATGAGATCGGCAATAAACCTGTCGGGCGCGAGCTATGGGCCAACGCTATTGATACCATCGGTGGCGACTACCTAGCCAACTTACTTAAGCAAACCAAAGCGGGCGGCGCAGTCACTTCTTGTGGTCTAGCGGGCGGTGCTGAATTTTCGATGACGGTCATACCGTTTATCACTCGTGCGGTGTCCCTACTCGGTATCGATTCGGTCTATATTCCATTGGCTGATAAAAAAGCGATTTGGCAACGTGTTTCAACCGATATGAAACTGCCTGATCTTGAGAGTTATGCTGAAGAGATTACCTTAGAGCAAACGCCTGAGTACTTAGATCGCTTTATGGCGAGTAAAACGGTAGGACGTTATGTGGTGAATGTGCAGGGTTAGGTTTTGGTTTAAAAAATAGGTTTTTATATGATGGCAGCATCTCTTTTGAGGTGCTGTCTTTTTTTTGACTTGAATAGCTCTTAAAATCATACAAACTAAGTAATACTAATATGTTACTTGGTAATTAGTTCTTTCACTCCTTAATTAATTTCCAAAAATTACACAACTAATTACACATAATGTGTATTATATAATAAATTTAAATAGACTTATCAGCTTACTGAGAGTTCGTTATGTGTGACTACAAAAAGTTATCGAATCAGCCTTTAGTCTTTGTATTAGCAGAATTTAGATTTTCTCCTATACTAGATATGAAGGAATATATACCTAAGATTCAAGACGCTTTGAGAAATAAGCTACCAATTCTAAGAAACACTGAGACCCAGGAAATTACGGTGTCGCCTAACGGTATAAGCTTAGAGGCTCAAGCCAACTGGGAGTTTATCTCTAAAAACAGTCATACCGCAGCTTCTATTAACCAGAATCGTCTGTTGTTTATGACTAGTGAATATGAACGATTTAATGGATTTGAAGGAAACTGTGATTTCTTATTACAAACTATCATAGATATTATTAACCCAAGCCTCTGTTTAGGTGTTGGTTTACGTTATAGCGATACCATTTTTAACATTGAAGGCAAAGGCTCAATAGAAGACTTTGTTCAGTCTAGACTATACAACAACGATGATTTAAAACTGTCAGGGAGCTTACTAAGACAGACTAATGAAACCTTATGGAGAACGACAGAAGGGGCTATTTTTATCCGTTCGATATATGGTGAGGATAAAGTTTTAGTTTGGCCTGATGCAGAGAACCTGCCTATTGCAATACAAAAATCTTCTGATAAGCCTGTTAAAAGACTACTATTGGATATTGATCATGTATGGAATGCGCAGGAAGAAGAGTATGGTCCACTAGATTTTGATAAAGGATTAATACTTAATAAGCTATCAAACATGCATAAGATCAGTCGAAAAGCATTTTGGAATGTAACAACAGAACAAGCCAAGGAGGCATGGAAATGAGACAAAATAGTTATGGAGCAAATAGCTGGATAAATAAGAATATTACTACCGCTCTTATAGGCGCTTCTATTCTTGCCACTACTCCAGCCTATGCTTTTAAGAAATCAACCAGTTACGATAACAGTCGTTATATAATTGACAAAATGAGCCAAGCAAGCGGATCAAGTATTAATGTTAAGTACAATACTCGCCAGTCTCAGCTTTCGACAATAAAAGAGTATTTTGATTTGAGTGATGAAGAGCTTGCTAACCTTGTTGGTGTCTCAAGAAAAACACTGTACAACTGGGAGAAGCAAGGGATTAGTAAAGAAAAAGATAGACAAAGAGTGTTTGAGTTAAGCGTTATCGCAGAAGACTGGAGTTATAACAAGCTTCCTACTGATAAAGAAAAGCTGTTTACCCCTATCCTAGGTTCTACTAGCGTGATGCAAATGTTGACAGATAAAAAGCTTGATAGAGAAAAAATAATTTTTGCAGGTCGACGTCTTGCTCATCAATCATTGGCGCCTGAAGTAGGTTTGATTTAGAGGTTTAAATGCAGCGTATACTCGAAGCATTAGGATGGCGACAAGGCAGCTTTGTCAAACCTGAATCAGTTGCAAAGCTCATAGGTGATATAGATAGTACGTTCACTATATCTGCTAACAACTTGTTGGTTGTTGCCTCACAATCATGCGACGTTGCCTCCTCGCAAGAAGAATACATCGAGCTCTCTATTGTCCGGCTTTTATCAGCTGAAGCGTTTAAAAAACAGTATAGCCACAACCGCCACCCTAGAATGTTGCATATAGAAGCAAACTCAAGCAGCTCTGATGAGAAGATTATTTTAGAGCTAAAAGCTCATGAAAAAATACAAATAGAAAAACAACTTCTTGAAGAACACACTCCTGATAACTCAATTAACTTTTTAGAAGATAATCTAAATCTGTATGTGGATTGGTTAGCAGGTCGTTATAAGAGACCTGCATTACCTACGAAATTTGATCAGTTAATCGCGTCTTCTGATAAGAAAGGTAAGAGAAAAAAGATTGCTAAGCGAGCTAATGATTATCTAACTGGTATATATGTTGAGATTTATCCAAATCGAGATATCAATGATGATGAAACTTATTCAGTGAATTTGTTAGGTATAGCTTCTAATGATCAGTCTATTACTTCTGCTACTGATGCACTTAATGACTATGCTGATATATTGGAAGATGCTGGAATGGACGTTTCTGTTCCTAAAGTAGTTACTGAATTTCAAGTTTCTGTAGGAACCCTACGTCAATATCAACGTATCAATTTTGACTATCTTTCGTACGAAGAAAATAACCCTTTACCACCTGACACAGAAATTTAAAACAAAAAACACCCAACCAAGTTGAGTGTTTTTTTATGTCAGCTAAAGACTAAGTAGAGATTATTCCCACTCAATAGTAGCCGGTGGCTTGCTCGACACATCATACGTCACGCGTGAGACGTCAGCGATTTCATTCATGATGCGATTACTTACCGTCTCAATCAAATCATACGGCAGATGGGCAAAGCGCGCGGTCATAAAGTCGACAGTTTCAACCGCACGTAGCGCAATCACCCACGCATAGCGGCGACCATCACCGACCACGCCAACAGACTTGATCGGTTGGAATACCGCAAAGGCTTGTGCGGTCTTGTCATACCAGCCTGAGCGCTCCAGCTCCTGCATAAAGATAGCATCGGCAAGACGCAGGATATCAGCATATTCTTTTTTCACCTCACCCAAGATGCGCACGCCAAGACCTGGACCTGGGAATGGATGACGATAGATCATTTTCTCTGGTAATCCAAGAGTGATACCAAGCTTACGAACTTCATCTTTAAATAGATCACGTAATGGCTCGACCAACTCAAACGCCAAGTCATCGGGTAGACCGCCCACATTATGATGGCTCTTAATGACGTGCGCTTTGCCTTGATGCGATTTGGCTGATTCAATCACGTCAGGATAAATCGTACCCTGTGCTAAGAACTCAATGGTTTTGCCATCGCTTTGCTCGCTCACTTCACGCGCGCTATTAGCGAATACATCAATGAAAGTTTTACCGATGATTTTACGCTTGGCTTCAGGATCAGACTCGCCTGCTAATGCATCTAAGAATAAATCTTCGGCATCGACACGGATGACTTTGACGCCCATGTTTTCCGCGAAGATTTGCATGACCTGATCGCCTTCATGTAGACGAAGCAGACCGTTATCGACAAACACACACGTGAGCTGATCGCCAATGGCTTTATGCAATAGCGCAGCGACCACAGAGCTATCGACGCCGCCTGATAAACCAAGCAATACTTGCTTATCACCGATTTGCTCTTTGAGCTGTGCCACACGCATATCGACGATATTGTCTGGCGTCCACTCACCAGCACAGTCGCAAATCTGATGCACAAATCGGCCGAGGAGCGCTTGACCTTGTAAGGTGTGCGTCACCTCAGGATGGAACTGAAGACCATAGTACTGCTTGTCATCATCAGCCATAATCGCAATCGGACAGCTTGGTGTGCTGGCAATGATATCAAAACCTTGTGGCGCTTCGATGACCTTGTCGCCATGACTCATCCATACATTCAGCTTGGCTGACTTGCCTTCCGTGCTGCTGTCTTCGATGCCTTCAGTTAGCTGCGAGTGTCCGTTAACGTCAATCGTCGCCGCGCCAAATTCATGGATATCACTAGCGTGAACCTGTCCGCCAAAACGATCTGCCATCGCCTGCATACCGTAGCAAATGCCGAGTACTGGCACACCAAGCTCAAATACCGCATCATTGATACGCGGACTGTCCTCAGCATGTACGCTCTCAGGGCCGCCCGATAGGATGACACCTTTTGCACCAAAGTCATGGATACGCTGAGCGTCGATATCATAAGGGAACATCTCACAAAATACCCCAGAGTCGCGCACACGGCGAGCGATAAGCTGGCTGTACTGTGAGCCAAAATCGAGAATGAGGATGCGGTCTTCTTTGATAGTAGGTAATGCAGGAGTGGCAGTGGTCATAAATCAATGTCCATCAAGAAAAAATTAGTGGCCTATTTTAACAAGTTTGCGCCCATTAATGGCTATTAGATGATGAATTATTCGCAGTTATTGACGATTATTAGCCGTTTTGCCATTTATTCGTAGTTATTTGAATTTGACGGTATTAAATGTGAGAAAAGAAAAGGCAGCAATATCGATAATAAGGAAGCTTTGCGCTTACTAATCGCATTTTATACGCAATTAAGTAAACAAAACCATGCATTTATAGCTACTATAAGGTTAAGCGCAAAATAAAAGTGACGGAGATAAACGATGACTAAGCCATTGAAAGGGTTACCCCAAGAGTTACTTCAAGAGACACTCAAAAACACCCAAGACTACATCCTAACCAAGTCTGATATCGAAAATACGCCTGAGACCAAGCATGTTCACCAGTTCAATGAGTGTGCTATTCGGCATACGGTTTCGTTGAGTGACATCACTGGTCTGACTAAATTCGGTCTGCATCTTGTGCGCGTTGAGCCGGGAGATGAGACCACGCAGCATCATTATCATGAAGAGTCAGACGAATTTGTCTATGTATTATCAGGACAGCTTTCATTGCGTTATGGCGATAACAATTATCCGTTAACTGCTGGCGACTTCGTAGGTTTCCCCGCGCATGGAGCTGCCCATTCTATGCTCAACGATAGCGATACAGACGCAGTCTATCTGATGGGCGGAAGCAGACCGCCGATTGATATTTGCAATTACCCAGACATCAATCGAAAAATGTATACTATCCACGGAAAAAAGGAATTTGTAGACTTAGAGAATCTAGGCAAGGTATAGAATTTAACAACCAATACAAAGAGAAAACAACATGGGCAACACTGATAACAGTAAAGGCAATAAAAAACCTGATAAATCTAAGTCAGGTCTCGGGCTATCAAAAGAATATCTTCCAGACTATGTAAGAGCACGATCAAAGCATCATAAGCCTCCTCATCTAGGTACCTTTGATGTAGGTATGTCCATTCCGCAGTGGCGGCCTGATCACGTACCAGATACCCGTATCGACAAGTTCACTTTTTTTATGGTGCTTGTCATACTTTTTAGTATCGCTGTGCCTTTGATACTTTTCCCCGAGCAGGGAAAAATATGGGTCGGGATAGCACGTAGCTTTGTCAGTGATAACTTTGGTTTTGCCTATTTAGCTTTTGGCGTCCTTGCCATGTTGTTCGTCATTTACATCGTGATTTCTGATATTGGCAAGATCAAACTAGGCCGTCCAGAAGAAACCGCTGAGTTCTCCGATGCCTCTTGGGCGTCGATGTTGTTCTGCGGTGGTATTGGAGCCAGTATTCTGTACTGGGGTCTGATTGAGTGGGCGTATTATTATCAAAGCCCTCCTTTTAACATAGCAGGCGGCACGCCGGATGCCATTCGCTGGGCCACCACCTATGGTATTTTTCATTGGGGGCCTGTCGCTTGGGCTATCTATTTAGTACCTGCTATACCTATCGCTTACTTTTATTATGTGCGCCAGACGCCGGTACTTAAAGTTAGCCAAACGCTTATGCCATTATTAGGCGAAAAGCTAGCTGGCAGCAATTGGGCCAAAATGCTCGATGTATTATTTGTTTTTGGTATGGTTGGCGGCGGTGCGACGACGCTAGGTCTTGCCTCTCCGCTTATCAACGAAGGCCTTTACAATTTATTTGGCTTGCCACGTAACATCACTATGCAGATTGTGGTGTTGTTAATTACCACTATGATTTTTGCTTATAGTGCGTATCAGGGGTTAAAAGGCGGGATTCAAAAACTCTCCAATATCAACTTTTATTTAGCCGTCGTTTTCTTATTATTCATTCTGATTGTCGGGCCGACCGTCTTTATTTTGAATACTGGCTTAGAAGCTATCGGGCGTTCTCTCACCGAAATGCCGCGTATGATGACTTATATAGAACCCTTCAAAGACTTCCAACAGTTCGGCTTTGAACACACCACCTTCCCGCAAGATTGGACCGTTTTTTATTGGGCATGGTGGTTGGTATTTGCACCGACTATCGGGCTGTTCATTGCCAAAATCTCGAGAGGGCGCACGATACGTAATATGGTCTTGGGGTCGATGTTCTATGGCTCGCTTGGCTGTGCGATGTTTATGATTATCTTGGGTAACTATGGTCTATATCTACAATTGACAGGCGTTGTCGATGTGGTGGCTGTCCTAAATAATGAGTCGCCCACTGCGGCCATCTTCGCTATCTTAAATAGCTTGCCGATGTCTTATGTAGTCATCGCTATCTTTACCTTTTTAGCTACTATCTTTACTGCTACTACCTTTGACTCTATCTCTTATATCTTGGCGTCCGTGGTACAACGAGAAGTCGATGATGAACCGCACCGTTGGAATCGTCTCTTTTGGGCATTCACATTGTGTTTATTACCAGCAATTTTAATGTTCTTAGGAGACCTGCAAACCTTGCAGACTGCTTCTATTATCGCTGGTGCGCCGCTCATTATCATTCTCTCGATGATGATGGTCTCGGTCATTAAAGCTGCGCGTTATGATCTCGCTTATCAGCCTGATTACAATATAAAAACCATTCATATCGAAGAGCTGCCTGATAATGCGCCGTGGGAAGTAGGGGAAACCTCAGTATCACTTGAAGGCTCAATCATGCATCAACATGAAGAATGGGAGCAAATGCGCGAGGATACTGAAAACGCTGTGAACGCTAAAAACAACGGAAATGAGAAGTAGCTAATCGAAAGTGACTGTATTTAAGCTTTTTCTCAATTATCAAATTAAAAAGTATCAAATTAAAAGGCTGGGCTACGTTGGTAGCCCAGCCTTTTTGCTGTTTTTATCTATGATAATTAATCTACTTTAAAAATGGGCTAGCAACAGAGCTAGATATAAAGGCAAAAACAGAAACAGTGCTAATGAAACGAATTTCTTGCCAGCTTTATGAGTCCTTAACGACATCACTAAAAGCCGTATAAATACGATTCAACCCTTCTCGCAATAGCGCTTCAGGACACGCCACATTAAGGCGCATTTTAAGATACCCCTCATCGCCATATTTAATACCCGCATTGAGCTCAACTTTAGCATCGCGCAGCTTGTCATACAGCATTTGATCATCTTGCCCATACGCCGAGCAATCAAGCCAGATTAAATACGACGCCTCTGGACGCATGACCTTAATGTCAGGCAAATGACCTGCTAAAAAGTCTAGTGTTAACTCAATGTTTTTTTCAATATAAGCAAGTGCCTGCTCAAGCCACTCCTCGCCCTCTTCATAGGCGCTTTGCATCACGGTATAGGCAAATAAATTGAGCTCATACTCATCATTTAAATTCTGTTTCTGGCTGATTTTTTTGAGTAACGCCTCATCCTTAGCAAAAATCATTGAGCCTTTGATGCCCGCTACGTTAAAAGTTTTAGTCATCGAAGTCAGGCTCACCACCTTGTGTTCATAGCCTTCTGCAAGCGTTAAAAAAGGGATAAACGTGTGACCGTTCAAAGTTAAATCTTGATGAATCTCATCGCTGACAATCGCTACATCATGCTTTTTGCAAATCGAAAGCAACGCCTCAAGTTCATCCCTCGTCCAAACACGCCCGCCAGGATTGTGCGGATTGCATAACAAATAAAGCTTTACTTTATGCTGGATAATTTTGGCTTCGATGTCGTCCAAATCCAGATGATATTGTCCCTCGACTTCTTTTAACGCAGAGGTCACTAGCTTGCGATCGTTTTGTTCAACCTTGGTCATAAAAGGCGTATAGATAGGATCATTGATCAGTACCGCATCGCCTATCTCGGTAAAGACGTTCATCATTAACGCTAAACTTGGCACCACGCCTGGGGAGAATAAGATATCGCTTTTGGTTAACAGTAATCCATAACGGCTACTATGCCAGTCAACAATCGCTTGATATAGTGCCTCAGTGGGTTTGGTATAGCCTAATACGCCGTGCTGAACCACGCGCTCAATGGTGTTTAAGATAGGCTTGGCAGCTTTAAAATCCATATCCGCCACCCACAGTGGAATGGTATCGTCGCTATAATGCCATTTAAGGGACCCTGTACCGCGTCTGTCGATTATCTCGTCAAAGTTATGTAGCACAGGCATTCTCCTTCATTAGTAAAGTAGGCGTTTAGAGTACAACAGGAATGGCAGCGTCGCCAATCGCTTTATAAAAATCATATAGATGTACAGTGAGATGATAATACACAGACTAAAACTATTTAGCGCGGGTTATCTGTTTATCGACTTAGTTGATATTTAAAATAAAATACTAGTATTATTTGGGTTATTAATATAAGTTAATAGTACGTTTGTATTTATAAATATAAATGTACATTCGGATTTATATTATTGGAGGGATGCAACACTATGAGCAGTATAAATCCTGTTACTACTTACCCAAATCACTACTGAGCCAAGTTGGCTTTTTTAACATAGGATAACTTATAATGAAAATGGATTTTTCACCAAACTTAGTACTCAAAATAAGCGCACTTACTTTAGCAATTGTAGGCGTCGCTTCATGTACGTCTATGGCAACAGGCGCTGATTCTCAACCAATGAAAGCAAGCAGCAGTACTGCCCTTGCTTTCGGTAATAGCGCGATGGCTGGCGGCACTAACGATACTGTCGCTATCGGTAGCCAAGCCAATGCAGGACTCAACTCAGCCACCGCTGTTGGCGGTCAAGCCAATGCCGCAGGTCTCGGCTCAACGTCGATTGGTTGGCAATCTAAAGCCACCGCCGAACGTGCGCAATCCTTCGGTCATCTAGCCAGTGCGAGCGGTGTACGCTCTACTGCGGTGGGTGAAGCGGCAACCGCTGGCGGCACCAATGATACCGTTGCCATCGGTAATAAAGCTAATGCAGGACTCAACTCAGCCACGGCTGTTGGTGGTGAGGCCAACGCTGCGGGTCTCGGCTCAACGTCTATCGGTTGGCAATCTAAAGCCACTGCCGAACGCGCTCAAGCCTTTGGTCATATCGCCAATGCGAGCGGCGTACGCTCTACCGCAGTGGGTGAGGCAGCAGCAGCACAAGGGGAAAACTCGGTCGCCGTAGGGAATAAATCTATGGCAGGCGGTATGAACAGTATCGCTATCGGCAATGGAGCAATGGCGGCAGGCAACAACCAAGTCGTCTTAGGTACTGCCGGACAAGTGCAGTCTAGTACCGAGTCACAGTCAGGTACGGTCAGAATAGTCACTATCGATGACAATGGTACGTTAGGTACGATGCTCGTTGACTACTACAAGTCAGCTAAATAACTATAGTAAAGTTAAAAATGCTGGTACAGATATTAGCCCTAGACAAAATAATGAGACCTCGCTATTGCGGGGTTTTTGCTATTCAAATTGAGCATATTAGCGATAGTTGTTTAGAGGGTTGGTTTGGACGGTACGAAATTTGCGGATTGTCAAATAATACAGTTTTAACTATAAAGGGAGCTTGTTACTTTTATGGTTGTAAATATGCATTTGACACCAGTACAAAATATTTGAATTACATTAAGTCACTCTTGTTAATGAAAACTTTAGATTCTACCTTCCTCTAAAACCTTTCCTTTATCTTCATGCAAAACACCCCCTAAAACCCCACCGTCATCTGCCAATAAATTAGCACCGCACTCATACTAAAGAACGAGCCGATGGTAGAGACGATGACGATAGCCGACATACGATTGACCAAGCCATAATACTGACCAATGATAGCGATGGTCGAAAATGTCGGCGCGGCAGCAAACAGCATCGCCACATATTTACCTTCTAGCGTACCGCCCGGAATTAAGGTAATAGCCAGCAGAATCATCAGCGGATGTAGTATCAGCTTACCCAAGCCGACCGTAGTGATTTTTGGTAAATCGCCTTTAAGCTCCAGTCCATACAGGCTCATACCGATCACAAACAGCGCAACAGGAGCCGCCGCGCCAGTAAGTATTTGCGCAGTTTGAGCAACCACTTGCGGTATAGGTAGACTAAAGATAGAAAAGATCACGCTGACCACCAAAGCAATGATCAGCGGATTACGGGTAAAGTTTTTGCCAATACCGAGCAGCACACTGGCTAAAGACTTGTTAGAAGTGGGATTGATATCAGCCATGATAAACAGCATCGGCAGGATGATAAGGTTTTCGATGATGACGCCCATGGATAAATAGGCGGCAGCCTTATCAGTGCCGATGACCATAGAGGCCACCGCATAGCCAATAAAGGCGCTGTTAGAGAACGAAAGCGCCGTAGAGTTGAGTGCGGCGGAGACATTATCTTGTCGCCAAATCACTTTGGTCAGCACGACACCCACTATAAAAGCCATGACCGAGCCTAGAGCATAGGCAAACAGATAGTGCGGCATTATGACTTGTTGAAAAGGCATGTCTGCAATAGCGTTAAACATGAGTGCAGGCAGTGCAATATTTAGCACCAAACTACCCATACCTTTAGCGTGCTTAGGAGCGATGGCTTTAATGCGCACGCACAAATAGCCAAGCGCAATGATGATGAAGATAGGGGCGGTGATGTTAATAATGTCTAACATAGGTGTGATTGCCCCTTGTAGGCATAAATATAATCAAGCGATTATAATCAATCAATCCTCGGATGAATATAAAATCAAACTTTAACGCCCTTTTTTAACGACCTTTAAAATTCGCCTCGCGCCTTTCAACCATCGCCATCGCACCCTCGCGAGCGTCTTCTGAATGAAATAAATGTGGCAAATAACTATGAATATTAGCCAGTGCCGCGGCGGTGCCACTACGACTCACATCTTGTGCTGAGGACAGTAGCCCTTGTACGCCAAGCGGTGCAGCTTTGCAAATCTCTTTAGCAATGGTCAATGCGCGTTCGTATTCTTTGCCATTCGGCACGACTTCACTGACCAGATTGAGATTATCAGCGGTTTGTGCGTCAAAGGGCTTGCCAGTTAATAAATATGGCATGGCTTTTTGCCAGCCAGCCGCTGCGACAAATCTGACCGTCGCCCCGCCAAATGGCATAATACCCCGCTGCACCTCCATCTGCGCAAAGTTGCAATTTTCGCTCGCGATGACCACATCACTGTTGAGCATGAGCTCAATCCCAGCAGTAAAACAGGTGCCTTGTACCGCAACGACAATAGGCTTGGTGCGTAATTTACCACTGATGCCCCACGGATCAATCTCGTCATCGTTAAATTCAAACGCACCTTTGTCCCATTTGTCTTGTAGCTCCATGAGATCAAGACCAGCGGTAAAGTGCTCACCATGCGCAAATATCAGCGCACAACGTAAATTATCGTCATTGTCATAATGAGTCAGCGCATCAGACAATTGATTGATCATATGGCTGTCAAAGGCATTTCGCTTATCTACGCGATTTAGTCCAATAAGACAAATATAGTCTTGGACTTCATAAGTAATGCGAGTGTCTGTGTGATGATTATGTTCCGTCGTCATAGTTTCGTCCTTTTATACTTGTCTTTATTGAGAATCATAAGAAGTCGCTTTTAATATAGCCATCTATACACTATTACACAAGCAGCAAAGCCATTATCAATACTCACTGACCTGACGATAATAGTTGACCTGATTTACGATTGGTGCAACTATTATTCAAACTAAAACATTACTCAGAGCCTATTATGGAATTTTGGCATGGATTTTTACTTATCACTAGTGTGCACTTACTCGCAGCCGCCTCTCCTGGTCCTGACTTTGTGTTAGTTTCACGTGAAACTTTAACCAAAGGACGTCGTACTGGCTTGATTTGTAGTCTAGGTATTACAGTTGGTCTTGCGGTGCATATTATTTATTCCGTGTTAGGGTTAGCGGCGGTAATAGCTCATTCGCAGCCGTTATTGACTGCTATTAAATGGTTGGGTGGTAGCTATCTGATTTATTTGGGATGGCAAGGTATTCAAGCCAAACCAAAGCCTACAACTGACTTAGCACTAGATACTCCACAGCAGGAAGCGGACAAACAGGCAAAGCAAGACGTTTTAAAAGCCGATTCAACCCTTGCTACCCTGCGACGCGGTTTCTTCTGTAATGTCTTTAACCCTAAAGCGCCTGTATATTTTGTCGCAATATTTACCCTCGTATTGTCCCCCGATATCCCGCTGTGGCAGCTCTCCATCTATGGCGTATGGATGATGGTGCTACAGATGGCATGGTTTAGCGCTGTGGTGATGCTGCTCTCTATTCCTGCTATTCTGCGACGTTTTGGGCGTATTGAGCACTGGATAAACCGTATCTTAGGTAGCGCAATGATAATATTAGGGTTAAACCTCATTTTACGTAGCCGATAAGACATTCGCTACTCGCAAAATCTGCTAAACTGAACAGTTATATTCAAACCTCAAAGCCCCATACTATGACCAGTAGACCAAACACTAATAAACACCGAAACCGCGCACCTGAGACTGCCAAAAAACTTGGCAAGCTGCACTCGCGTAATCCGCACCAAGGTCGCTACGACTTTGCGCTATTGACCCGCGCCTTACCTGAGCTTGCCAAGCATACGATCACCAATCCTAAGGGTGAGCCGACGATTAATTTTTCGGATCATCAGGCGGTACGGGTGCTCAATCAAGCGCTATTGGCCCATTATTATGGTGTCAAGTTTTGGGACATTCCAGAAGGTTATTTGTGCCCGCCCATCCCTGGACGCGCCGATTATATTCATTATATTGCCGACTTATTGGCTCAAACCACACACGTGAACGAAAACAACACACCGCCGATTGGCAAAGAAATTCATGCCCTCGATATTGGGACAGGTGCTAGCGCCATCTACCCTATTATCGGCAGTCAAAGCTATGGCTGGCGCTTTACTGCAAGCGATATTGACCCCGTTTCTGTCAATACCGCAAGCGTTATTTGTCAGGCGAACCCAAAACTAAAAGGCGCGATTAAGGTCAAACTGCAACCCGAGCCAAAATATATTTTTAAAAATATCATTGGACGTCAAGACTACTTTGATGTGGTGGTTTGTAATCCGCCCTTCCATGCCTCCTTGGATGAAGCCTTGCAAGCAAATAGCCGTAAACAACACAATCTGCAAAGACACCGGGGCAAAAACGAAAGTACACAAATCAGTCGTCACTCTACAAAGTCAGGTAATGCCGCGCAAAACCTCAACTTTGGCGGTCAACATAAAGAATTGTGGTCTGAAGGTGGTGAAATTGCTTTTTTGAGTAATATGATAAAAGAGAGCCAAAACTATGCTGAGCATGTTGGTTGGTTTACTAGCCTAGTCTCAAAATCTGAGAATGTAAAACCGTTACAGCAATTATTAAAAGAGCTTGGCGTCGCGCAGATGCGTATTATTGAGATGAGCCAAGGACAAAAAAACACCCGTGTCTTAGCATGGCGATTTAATATTGACGAAGCATAATCATTGCCAAAGCGTATTAACAGAGTTTCACGTGAAACAAAAAAGCCGCTATAAAGATTTATAGTGGCTTTTTATTTGAGCATAAAATAACGTATCTATTTAGCTAAAAAACATAATTTTGAGCCCAATCAAAACCAATACGATGCCGCCGAGTGCTTCTGCTTTATCTTCAAGATACGTACCTGATTTTTTGCCCAAATAGATGCCCACTGCGCTAAAGATAGCCGTGACAATCGCGATGATCACACAAGCAAACCACGCATCAAGATCGAGTAGGTTTAAAGTAAAACCAGCCGCCATGGCATCGATACTGGTGGCAATCGCGAGGGTAAACATGGTGCGATGATTGATATATTTTTCTGCGTTATTTCTTACTGGAGTGGCATTATTACTTACATCAAGTTGTTGATCTGAGATAGCCTCCTTACTTCCCAAAAACACCTCATAGAGCATCTTGCTGCCCAGCCCAATAAGAATAAAACCTCCGGTCCAAGGAGCAGCAGCGGCAAGCCAACCTAATAAAGCTGCACCCAGCAAATAACCAATAAGCGGCATTATCCCCTGTGCAATCCCAAAATATAAGGCAGCGTAGACAGCCAGTCGCCCTATATATCGACGGCTTTGTTTTTGCGATTTAGCGCCCAGTCCTATAGAGACTGCGAACGCATCCATCGCCAAAGCGATAGCCAGTAGTACCACTTCAACCATCTTATTATCCAGTTATCCATTAACTCAAAATATAGCAAAGGTATTATAAGGTGTTAAATAAAGTTTCACGTGAAACAACTCTATTGTTAAAAAATACCGCCTTGGAAGACAAGGCGGTATTTTATACTTAACGTAAAAGCTAAACCTTAAATATCAAGGTTAGAAACCGTTAATGCATTTTCCTCGATAAAGATACGACGCGGCTCGACGTGATCGCCCATCAAGCAGGTAAACATATGATCCGCTGCAATAGCGTCTTCGATGGTGACACGTAGCATGCGACGGTTTTCAGGATCCATCGTCGTGTCCCAAAGCTGATCAGCATTCATCTCCCCTAGCCCTTTATAGCGCTGAACTGCCAAACCACGACGGGCATCTAGCATCATTTGCTGCCAGAGATAGTCAAAGTCGCGCACAGGGATATCTTTGGCTGTACCTGAATTTGCTTCGCGGCGAATAAAAGCATCATCCTCAAGTAGCGTGTTCCATTCGCTTGATAAGCGAAGCAGCTTGCTATACTCACCTGAATTGATGAAACTTGCATCAAGCAAGTAATGATGTGCTAATTGATGCACATAAACGGTAATACGTGGTAACCACTGCGCTTTATTAGATATGGCTTCTACGTTTTCTACTGCTGGCTCTATATTGAGTACGTTTTCTGCTGCATCCATACTCTCAGACTGCTGTTCATGAATATTGACCAGCTCAATCTCAGGGCTTAAATCACTACCGAAGTGATTAAGCTGAGCTTGCATAGTCTCTTGCCATTCTTGCATAGCAGACTTATCATAAGTCATGTCAGTGCTAAGCTTTGGTGTATGCGTCAACGCATCCAAAATTACTGCTGGAAAACGAATCTGCAAACGGGCTTTAATCAGCTGTGTCTGGTTGTAATCATTTAGCAGTGTTTCAAGCGCTTGACCAGTAATAGCAGGAGCATCGGCACTGATATGCAACTTAGTATTATCAATCGTAGATGACAACAGATAAGCTTTGAGCGCCTCATCATCTTTTAGATACAACTCTTGGCGACCTTTTTTGACTTTATACAATGGTGGCTGCGCAATATAAATATAACCACGTTCAATCAGCTCTGGCGTTTGACGGAAAAAGAACGTTAGTAGCAAGGTACGAATGTGCGAGCCGTCGACGTCGGCATCGGTCATAATGATAATTTTATGATAGCGTACTTTGTCAGGATTGTACTCGTCAGGACCAATACCGCAGCCAAGCGCGGTAATCAAGTTACCTACTTCTGCAGACGATAGCATCTTGTCAAAACGCGCACGCTCGACATTTAGAATCTTACCTTTTAGTGGCAAAATTGCTTGCGTCTTCCGGCTACGACCTTGCTTCGCTGAGCCGCCAGCAGAATCACCCTCCACGATGTATAGCTCTGATAACGAGGGATCTTTTTCTTGGCAATCAGCCAGCTTACCCGGCAGACCTGCGATATCCAAAGTAGTCTTACGACGCGTCATCTCACGCGCTTTACGCGCCGCATCACGAGCCCTTGCCGCATCGATAATCTTATTGGCAATACCTTTGGCAGCGCTTGGATTTTCAAGCAGATAATCATTAAACTTATCATGCATCGCTGACTCAACAGCAGATTTGACTTCGCTTGATACCAGCTTGTCTTTGGTCTGACTAGAGAACTTTGGATCAGGTACTTTTACTGAAACAATAGCACTTAGACCTTCTCGCGCATCATCGCCACTGACCGCGACTTTCTCTTTTTTAAACAGGTTTTCACGATCCATATAGCTGTTTAGACCACGGGTAAGCGCTGAGCGAAACCCTGATAAGTGCGTACCACCGTCGCGCTGCGGGATGTTATTTGTGAAACAAAGTACTTTTTCATTATAAGTGTCCGTCCACTGTAACGCGACTTCGACTGCGATACCATCGTCTTGTTCACTAGTAAAATGGAACACTTCATTGATGCCGTCCTTGCCTGCATTGATATAGCTTACAAACTCAGATAACCCGCCTTTGTGCTCAAACTCATGGCGCTTATCGATACGCTCGTCAGTTAAGACAATGCGCACACCTGAGTTTAAGAAGGACAGCTCACGTAAGCGTTTGGCCAAAATATCATACTCGAAGATAGTACCCGTAAATACGTCGCTACTTGGATAAAAACGGATTTGTGTACCCGTTTTATCGGTCGCTTCCATTTGCTGAATATCAGCATCTGGCACACCGTCGGTATAAGTTTGATGGTAATGATAACCTTCACGCCAGATATTCATCTCAAGCTTTTTCGATAATGCGTTAACGACTGAAACGCCAACGCCATGTAAGCCGCCTGAGACTTTATAGCTGTTGTCATCAAACTTACCGCCTGCATGTAGTACGGTCATAATGACCTGCGCGGCAGACACCCCTTCTTCTGGATGAATATCAACAGGGACACCGCGACCATTGTCCATGACACTGACCGACTCATCTTCATGGATGATAATATCAATCTGATCACAGTGACCAGCTAGCGCCTCATCGATAGAGTTGTCCACTACCTCAAAGACCATATGATGCAAGCCTGTGCCATCATCTGTATCACCGATATACATACCAGGACGTACACGCACCGCTTCTAAACCGCGCAATACACGAATGTCTTTGGAGCTGTACTCAGATGGAAGTCCTTCAGAAATAGTCGCTGGCGCAATAGTCTCAACGATAGTATCTGACATCATATTGTCTGACGTCAGTTGCTCGTAATCGGTAGGTAATGAATCACTCATGTGCATTCCTTAATCTAGCCACAATCAGCCATATATCATCAACTCACCACTTTGGTGAGACTTTACAGTATTATCTTAAAATGAACGTTTTACTGTTAAAACCTCGAGCTTGTCTCATTAACCAAAGCTGCATAAAACATAATACTGACTTCGAGTCAACACATTATGTCTGCCTATAATTTCCACTTTGCATTAAGACGACCAACAATCAATAAAACAGTAAACTTATCAATTACTTACAAACTCATAAGTAATAACTAACAGTGATATGAAATCACAAGATAACTTGCTGAGAATAGGGCAAAAATAAAGCCTTATTTTAACATTTTTTTACCCGTAAGTCACTGTTTACTGGCTGTTTTAGGTCTTGGAAACAGTCGTTTTAGAGTAGTAAATATTATATAAACACCAGACAGCAGTTAGCTGGAAATATGAGAGAATAGAAAAATAATAAGGATGTAATGAAGAAGTAAAAACAGTGATCTAATAACAGAATTTGCTAAGTCAAATAGATCTGACCATGTTTCACATGAAACGTTCTAGGATTTGACCATAATTCTTTAACTAGGGGTACAACATCATCAGTCAGACTGGTCATAAATACTTGACAAGGTAGACGCGCTAAAGTTGTTAGTAATATTTTTATCGCCCTACTGTCCAATTCTGCCGTAATATCATCTAAAAGTACGACAGGAGTCATTCTTGTTTGGATATCACTATTAGATAATTTTGTGACTACCTCATTATTAAGTAGCAAAGGCAATTGAGACAAACGCAATGCAGTAATCAAGAGCTTCTTTTCACCGCGAGATAAGACATTGGCTGCCTGTTCTTTCAAAATCGGCAATTTGTGGTTTAACTCATCTCTTAAGGCGACATCTACTTCTTTATCAGAACTTTTGGCTCCTGTAGAGTCACTAGAGCGCCAATGTACATGAATATCAGCACGATGATTGCCGATACGAGTGTACCCTAATTGCAAATCCTGCTCTAGGCGCTCATTAAGCTGCACGTCAAGTCCCACACTTGTATCGTAGCCTGCATTGTAGCTTAAGCTTAGTTGATCCGCATAGGCAGGCAGTAATTGTGCAATGCTTTTTGCAAAATAAGGCTGCCATTCGGTAAATACTTGCTCACGATAATGGTGAATAAGCGCAGCGTGGTTACCAAGCCCTTTGTCCCAGGATCTTAGCTCTGCAAGCTGAACATGTGATAAATGATTCGTCTTTTTTAACAAACTATTGCGCTGTTTTAATAGACGCTGATACGCTACCCACTGGGAGTGAAAGCCTTGTTTCATGTGAAACACCAACCAGTCTAATAACTGTCGACGACTGGCACTACCCTGCTCTAACATATCCATTGTGGAAGGGTCTATCAACAGCGTGGGCAACTGTTCGGTGAGGATGCTTTGGTTGTAGACAGTGGTTTGATTAAGGCGTAATAACGTTGTCGCATCGGCCTGCTTTTGAATAGCTAATGTACTGTTATCAGTCAACCTAGCATGTACAGTAGTACTGTCTTTATGATGCTGAATATAACGTTTGGGCTGATGATGACGAAAGCTTTTACCTCTTGATAATAAAAATATTGCTTCAAGTAGTGAAGTTTTGCCGCTACCATTGACACCGATGATGACATTACAAGCGGCAGAAGACAGGTCAACTTGAGATAAGTTACGCAAATATGAGACTTGTAGACGTTCAATCATAACAGCGGTGGCTGCCTATAAAAAACCCAAAATGGGCAAAATTTTGATTAAAAAACGATGATTTAAAAATTATTGCCTCAACTTGTAACCTATCTCAAACTAAAACAGCTGTACTAACCATAGTGGAGAAAAACACTATATACGCATTGGCATAATGACATACTGATGAAAATCATCATTTAGCTGATTGACCAGTACAGAAGCGTTTGATTGGCTCATGTGCATTTGCAAATCACCTTGGATAACGCCTAGCACATCTTGTAGATAAGCGGCGTTAAATGACAACTCCATCGGGTCGCCCTGATATTTAGCTTGTATCATTTCAACCGCCTCATCTTGCTCAGCATTGTTGGCACGGACTTCTACCATACCGTCACTGGCAAAATTAAACACCACACCGCGAGATTTTTCGTTACTCAAAATTGCAACACGGCGCAGCACTTCAGTCATCTTTTCTTGATTAAACAAAGCCAGCTTGTCAGTGTTACTTGGCATAACACGGCGATAGTCAGGAAACTTACCATCGATCAAACGCGCGGTAAAAGTCACCATTAGATCTTGACTGACCTGCCCTGCACTATCTACCTCACCAAAAGGTAAACTGACTTGCAAAAACTCACGACCAAAACTCAAAGTTACTGGATTGTCTTTATCGCCCAACATTTTACCAAGCTCAGAAGCCAAACGTTCAAGCTCAATGACAGCTTTACGTGGCAATATAGCTTGCATATTCAAATCACTACTAACATCAATCACACTACGTGCTAAAGCCAATCTATGCCCATCGGTCGCAACCGTCGTCAGCTGCTGCTGTGAAACATCAAATAGCATGCCAGTTAGATAATAGCGTACGTCTTGGATTGCCATTGCAAACTGAGTCTTATGGATCAAATCAGTTAGGCGACTGCGACTGATCGTCAATGGCGTGATGTTCTCTGGGTTGCCTAAGCTTGGGTAATCTTCACTAGGCAAGGTTCCTAAAGTAAAACGGCTCTTGCCACTAGTTAGTAAGCAGCGCTCGTTTTCTTGGGTAGTAAGGTTTACCTGTGCCTGAGTGGGCAAAGACTTACAAATCTCTTTTAATTTGGTTGCCGGTAATGTCGTTGTCCCTGCTTCAACACAAGCACCTGTAGGCAATCTCAATGTCGATGTCAGCTCTACTTCTAGATCAGATGCGGTCAAAACAAGCTCAGACTCAGACAACTGCAGCTTTATATTACCTAAGATCACCATGTTATGACGCTTGTCAGCAGCCTTGGCGATTAAATTAATAGCTTTTAGTAACGACTCTCGATTAATCGATAATTGCATGCTTAGTTACTCTTATTTAAGTTACTATAGTCGATTCTACATAAAACAGATACGTTATATGCCAACGCGGAACTGGTATAAATTTTTCTGGTGTACTGTGCCTGCGCAGACAAAGGCTGCGTAAAATTTATCCCAGTCTCACTGTATCGGTTTTATACTGAACTCACTATATTTAAATGACTCTATTTTTATAAAATTCAAACGATGGTTTAATAATACCTTGTCTACTGGCTATAAACCATCAACCATCTGTGCGCTTATCCGCTCAATATTATAAACCATATCCCCCTACTAAAACATAGTGATACTAAACGATCTATGCCGCCTGTAACATTAATGCAAGTGTTTTATAGTCCTTATCAAAAGCAGGGTCAGCTGCGCGCAGTTGGTTGACCTTATCACAAGCATGCATGACCGTTGTATGGTCGCGTCCACCAAATGACTGCCCAATCTCAGGAAAGCTATCGCCCGTGAGCTCACGTGCTAGCGCCATGGCGATTTGACGCGGTCTTGCAATACTACGCGTACGTTTACGTCCCATGATATCTTTCACTGTAACGTCATAATATTCTGCAACCACTTTACGGATGTTGTCCATATTGACGGATTGTACTCGCATTGCCACGATATCTTTTAGTGCATATTGCACCATCTCAAGAGTAATCGGTGCACCAGTTAAATTGGCATTAGCAAATACCTGATTTAAAGCACCTTCTAAACGCCTCACATTAGAAACCACATTTTGAGCGATAAATAGTGCGCACTCTTTAGGAAGTGTCATGCCATAAGATGCTGCCTTCTTCTGCAAGATTTGCATACGAGTATCGATTTCGGGGGGATCAACAGCTACGGTCAGCCCCCAAGAAAAGCGTGATCTAAAGCGTTCATCGAATTCCGTCATTTGTGATGGATGACGATCAGAAGCCAAAATCAGTTGCTTATCACCACTAGTAAAGTCAGCAAATAACGTTAAAAACTCGTTACTACTTTTCGTTTTTCCAGCCAATACATGAATATCATCTACAATTAATAAATCAACTTTTTTTATTTTCTTTTTAAAATCTTCTATTTTATTATTTCTTAATGAATAAACTAATTGGTTAATAAATTTTTCAGAAGTAAAATAATAAAAACTTCTATTATTTTTTAAATAGCGATGAGCAACGGAATGCATTAAATGAGTTTTTCCCAATCCTGAAGGACCGTAAATAAATAAAGGATTATGACGATTCTTTGATTGGCGCTTACTGAGCTCATAACATGCTTTATAAGCTAAATTATTAGATTTACCAGTCACAAAAGTCTCGAAGGTAAAGTCTGGATTAAGGTAACTCAACGACTTGGCGTCAGCAGAATGAACCAATTCGGTATGGCGCATATTAGCGTCAATATCTGCTTTAGCGATACGATGATGTGTGTTTTCAGAATCATAACTTGGCAGGGTAGGGGAGGGACTTTCTGCTACCAACAAGGAGTCTGGCTGTGCCTGATTACTCTCAGCTGGCTCGCGGCCAGCATTATCAACACGTACAACAACTTCTTCGATACTGCCTTGGCTATGTTTAGCAACTAACTGTTGAATGTCATGCAGATGGTTTTTTTTGATGTATGTGACGAAATAGTCGTTAGGTGCAAGAATTATTAGCGTTTGTGCTTCTTGCTGTGCCGATAGCGGTCTTAACCACATAGTAAAAACGTTATCTTTGACATGATAACGTAAGTCGTTCAAACACTTATCCCAAATAGCTGCTGTATCCATCATGAAAAGTAAACGCCCCATATTCTAAATTTAACAAGTATCATTTGACTCGTTGATAATAAAAACAGCCTGTAGTTACTGCTTAAAAAATGATGATATAAAACAACCGAATAATCACTCATCAAACTAGGACACAATCTAACATAAACAGCCTGTGGATAACATCATGTTTTTTGTGGATAAGATTGTGGACAGTATTGTGGATAAGTTTATATTACAAGTTATCCATATTTCACCCACAGGTTATCCACAGGTTTACCCATAAGCTAGTTCATTGATAAAAATCAATAAATCTTAGTTAACCACAGAAAATATGCCTCCCAATAACAACAATACTTATATATATTAATTAATAATTATTATAGAACCGAAGGAATTCTGTGGATAACTTTTCAACTAGTACATAAGACAACTCTTTTTTAGGTATTCTTCTGATAAAGAATTTCTGTAAATAAGCAGTTATTAGTTCAATGTAGAAGACTGAATAAATTAGTTTATTGACCAAGATATAATGCAGTGGTATAATCCTGCGTTATTACGAATTTAGTCCATTATTTTGATAGGTGAGTTATGAAACGTACATTCCAACCAAGCGTGATCAAGCGTAAACGTACTCACGGTTTCCGTGCCCGTATGGCAACTAAAAAAGGTCGTCAAGTTTTAGCTCGTCGCCGCGCTAAAGGACGTCATCGCCTTACTGTATAATCAGAATACTGCGATGAGCATGGTTTATAGTGCTTGTTGTGTTTCTATTATTTATAGATTGCGATAGTCAATCATCACAACTGACACTTAGCCATATAAAAAAAGCGCCCATATCGGCGCTTTTTTTATTTCTATACTTTGTTATTCTCTCTACTAACATTATTAGTTCTCATACAGGGTTGTACTATGTCCAATACTGTCTCAACGACGCCTAATGCCTGCTTCACTAAAGAGCAGCGTCTACTAACGCCTATAGCCTTTCGCGAGGTCTTTGATGCGCCTGAACGTAAGCTCCATCAAGCCCACTTAATGGCCTTTATACGTCCTAATACGAACGAGCAACCACGCATAGGGATGGCCATTACTAAGCGTAAAGTACCTACAGCAGTCACACGAAATTTAATTAAACGTCAAATTCGCGAACAGTTTCGATTAAGATCTTCAAAGTTAGAAAATAAAGATATTGTTTTTATTGTTAAAAAATCTGTTAAATATTTAAGTAATAAAGAATTAAAAAACGAGATAAATAATATTTTTAAAAAAATAGAAAAAAAATAAAATGAATTTTATATTAAAAAATAAAAATAACTTTATTTATAAACTGTTATTTACTTTAATTGTTTTCTATCAAAAATTAATAAGTCCAATATTGCCTGCTCGTTGTCGATATTACCCAACATGTTCTAACTATGGCAAGCAAGCTCTAGAATGGCATGGGGTTCGATCTGGTAGTTGGCTACTGTTAAAACGTATTGGAAGTTGTCATCCTTTGGGTGGACATGGTGTCGATTTTGTACCGCTACCTTTGTCTTCTTACTACTATCAATATGTGCCCGCTACTACCATAGCTACCGTTAGTTTTCAGGGTATTTATGTCTATAAAGATCGTAAAAGTTATGTTTCTCGTTTGAACCATATGATGAAGCTAATGTAGTTTTTGTCATTGATAGACCATCTGTGGATATCTATTTAGTTACCCACAAGTTATCCACACTCTTGGTATCATTTAGAGTGGTTTTTTAGTAAAATGATGAACATTTTATGTGATTGACTGCTGATACTGCTGCTCAAGGTATGAGTTAATACTATGCGGCGGTCATAACACATGCCTGATTTTTTATTCCCTAATTTTTTAATCTAGGAAAGGTTTATGCAAAAGATATTTCGGGTGATGATCATCATTGCGATGTTAATCACCGCTTATCTGCTAATTCTGGCATGGCGAGATGATTATGCTAATGAGCCAGCTGTAGACACGGTATCAGAAACAGCAACGTCGGTCGGTGCCGACATTCCCTCTACAAGTGGTGCAGCAGGTGACATACCAGTACAGACACTACCTGTTGGCTCTGGTGCTGTGACTACGACACCTGCCAAAAATGCAGGATTAATCACAGTTACAACTGACCGCTATGACATCAAAATCAATCCAGAAGGTGGTGATATCGTCTATGCTGCTTTAAAGCAGTATGATGCCACGCTTGATAGTGATGAGCCTTTCGTACTATTAGAAAATAACGGCAATCGTGTCTATGTGGCTCAGTCTGGTCTGATTGGTCAAGATGGTATTGACACAGCTGAAGGACGTGCAACTTATAGCCATACTGCAAATAATTATGTGATGGAAGCGGGCCAACAAACCTTGTCGGTACCGCTTACTTATAAAAAAGATGGCGTGACAATCACCAAAACCTTTACTTTTACGCAAGATAAATATCCGATTGATGTTAGCTATCAGATTCAAAACGCTTCTGCGAATGCCTGGCAAGGACAGATGTTCGCGCAGTTGAAGCGTGATGACAGTAAAGATCCTGGTATGTCTGATAAGGGTGCGCTTAGCATGGCAACTTATCTAGGCGGCGCTTGGGGTACACCTGATGATCCTTACAATAAGCTAAAATTCAAGAACTTTAGTGACGAGCTGTCAGTGACTAGTGATGATGGCTGGGTCGGTATCGTGCAGCATTATTTTGTCTCTGCATGGACACCTGAGAATTTTACCGGCAAGTTCTTTAGTCGTGAAACTGGTAACGATTACTTTATCGGATTTAACAGCCAACCTGTCAATGTTGGACCGAACAAGCAAGCGACCTTGAATGCAACGTTATATTCAGGACCAAAAGTACAATCTGAGCTTAAGGACGTAGCAGTAGGTCTAAATCAGACGGTTGATTATGGTTTGTTATGGCCAATATCAAAGATACTTTTTGCTATTTTGGATGGTATCCACAAAATTATTGGCAACTGGGGTTGGTCAATTATTGTACTGACTATCTTGGTTAAGTTTGCCTTAATGTGGTTCTCAAATAAGAGCTACTATTCAATGGCGAAGATGCGTGCCATTGCTCCAAGATTAGCGGCGCTGAAAGAAGAGCATGGCGACGATCGAATGAAAATGTCGCAAGAAATGATGGGCATTTATAAAGAAGAAAAAGTCAATCCAATGGCAGGTTGTTTGCCAATATTGATGCAAATGCCAATCTTCTTAGCTTTATATTGGGTATTGGTCGAAAGTGTTGAGCTACGTCATGCGCCATGGATACTGTGGATTCAAGATCTCTCAGCGATGGATCCTTGGTTTATCTTACCACTGCTGATGGGTGCTTCTATGTTCATACAGCAGCAGCTAAACCCACAGCCAGCGGATCCTATGCAAGCAAAAGTAATGAAATTTTTGCCGATTATCTTTACCGCTTTTATGCTATTCTTCCCAGCAGGTCTAGTATTGTATTGGACGGTGAACAACTTGTTTAGTATGACGCATCAGTATATTGTGAATAAAAAGGTAGAAGAAGAACAGAAACAGCGCACTGTTAAAGTACTTGATTAGTTTGAATAAGAGCCTTTGAATAAAAAAACCATCGTGCAAACGGTGGTTTTTTTTATAGGTAATTTGTTTATAATATTTTTTGCTGGTAGGTAAGCAGAACGCTAATACAGCGTCATAAAAGCTCAAACATGTACCCTACATTAGGATATAAAGTTTGCTTTGTCAGGCTGGGTTTAGGCGTCTATAATGGAGCTTTTAGTTAATGAGAATAACTTTGAATTCTTTACAGACGACGCAAGCCTTATCTGATTCATCTGGAAAGTCTAAGCCATCCGGTTTGGCTACGATTGCCGCGATTGCCACACCACTTGGGCGTGGCGGCGTCGGTGTGATACGGCTGTCAGGTGCGCGTGCTTATGACATTGCTTGTCAGCTCACAGGCAAGACAGCATTTACTCCGCGCATGTCCAGTTTTTGCCGGTTTTATCAGGCAGATGGCACGGTAATTGATGAAGGATTAGTGTTATATTTTAAAGGCCCGCATTCGTTCACCGGTGAAGATGTGATTGAGCTGCAAGGGCATGGTGGCATGATTTTGCAAAACCAGCTGCTTGCTCGCGTGTTTGAGCTGGGTGCCAAACAGGCCAGTGCAGGGGAGTTCTCCTACCGCGCTTTTGACAATGATAAATTAGATCTGGTGCAAGCAGAAGCGATTGCTGATGCTATTGATGCCACGAGTGCTGCGGCTGCGAGCAGTGCCATTCGTTCGCTAAGCGGGGAGTTTTCGCAAAAAATTAACCAGCTATTAGAACAGCTTATTCATCTGCGCCTGCACGTTGAAGCCGCCATCGACTTCCCTGATGAAGAGGACGTTGACTTTTTATCTGATGGCGTCATTCAAAACAAGCTTGAACAAACTCAAGATAAAATACAGCAAGTGTTGGCAACGGCAAAACAAGGTCAGCTGTTACGTGATGGGATTCATGTGGTGTTGGCAGGGCGTCCTAATGCTGGCAAATCAAGCTTACTCAATCGTCTAGCTGGGCAGGAGCGCGCTATCGTTACCAATGTGGCAGGCACCACGCGAGACACACTACAAGAAACCGTCGTCCTCAATGGCCTGACCCTGCATCTCACTGATACCGCAGGGCTGCGCGATACCGAAGACACTGTGGAGCGTATCGGTATCGAACGGGCGCGTACCGCTATTAAGCAAGCTGATATGCTACTGATGGTCTATGATGTTACTCGGGATCTTGAAGAAGATACCACACCGTTGCAACTTGCAAAGCAGCTATTTGGCGAATTACCAGCCACCAAAAAACTATTAATTATTGCCAATAAAAGTGATTTGTTGACTCATAGCAAAGATAAAATAGCGATGACGGTCTCACAAAATGAAATCACTAATCGCGGTTATGAGCAAGTAAATGTTTCATGTGAAACAGGTGCTGGCATTGATACATTAATCGAAGAATTATGTGCTAAAGTCGGCTTCCATCCACCAGAGAATAGCCTCATCGCCCGTACGCGTCATATAGATGCGCTTAGACGGACGGCTGACTATCTAGCAGAGGCGCATGAGCAGCTAACGGTCTTTCAAGCAGGAGAGTTAGTCGCTGAAAGCTTACGTCAAGCTCAGCATAGTTTGGGTGAAATCACTGGTGAATTCAGTGCTGATGACCTACTAGGTAAGATATTCGGCAGTTTTTGTATTGGTAAGTGATTAGCAAACTACTGTTTCTATCTTCGATTGCCTGATAAAAAGCTTAAACTTATCAACAACGGCTCTTGCTCTTAATGTTAAAACAAGGAAATTACTATGCACTGCCCGTACTGTAACGCGTCAGATACCAAAGTTATTGACTCGCGTCTTGCTGCGGAAGGTGCGCAAGTGCGTCGTCGTCGTTCTTGTAACAGCTGCCAAGAGCGGTTTACCACTTTTGAGATGGTAGAGGTGGTGATGCCAAGAATTATTAAGTCTAGCGGCAAAATTGAGCCTTACGATAATGAAAAACTGCGTCGCTCTATCTTATTACCCTTACAAAAACGCCCTATCACGATTGACGAGCAAGAGGCGATGATTAGTCGTATTGAGAAGCGTGTCAGACAGATGGGAGAGCGAGAAATTAGTAGTAAAGTCTTGGGCGAGATTATCATGAGTGAGCTTAAAACTTTAGATGATGTCGCTTATGTACGCTTTGCCAGTGTCTATCGCGACTTTCAAGATATCGATGCTTTTCATCAAGAGATTGCCAATATCCGTCCTAATGAAAAATAGGCTATAGTCGATACCAAATAAAATCAATACGTTGTAATGTGAGACGCAACTGGTATAAATTTTTCTTGCTTGCTGTGTCTACGCTGACAGAGGCTGCAAAAAACTTATACCAGTCTCGTTGTACCGTTTTTATAGTCACACATTCTTTATAAATTAAGCCGATTCTTATGTCTACCTTCAACCACGCGCAAGATGCACAAGATCGCTACTTTATGATGCTGGCGATTGAGCAGGCCAAGCAAGGTTTATATACCACAAGACCCAATCCTGCTGTGGGCTGCGTCATTGTCCAAGCAGGGGTAGTGGTGGGTCAAGGGTTTCATCCCAAGGCAGGCCAGCCACATGCAGAAGTATTTGCGCTCAAAGATGCAGGTGCGTACGCGGTCGGTGCCACCGCCTATGTCACTTTAGAGCCTTGTAGCCATACAGGACGTACGCCGCCTTGTGCTTTAGGTCTGATAGAGGCAGGCGTACAGCGCGTAGTAATTGCAGGTCTAGACCCGAACCCGCAAGTAGCGGGACGCGGTGTGAGGCTATTAGAGCAGGCTGGCATTGCAGTCACGGTTGGCGTACTAACAGAACAAGCAGAAGCATTAAACCGTGGGTTTTTAAAGGCGATGCGCACTCAAATGCCCTACGTTCGGCTTAAGATTGCTGCCAGTCTCGATGGTCGCACCGCGATGGCAACAGGGGAGTCAAAATGGATTACCTCGATAGCAGCTCGCGAGGATGTACAAAAACTTCGCGCCCTAAGTGGTGCGATTGTCACTGGTAGTGAGACCATCATTACTGATGATCCACAACTTAACGTGCGCTCTAGTCAGTTGGGTGTGCCAGCTGGGCAAGTACCAGCTCCTAAGGTTGTAGTGCTGGATAGGCGTCAACGCTTAGAACACAGTCTGCAGTCCGATTATCAGCTATGCCGCCGTTTGGATACGCTTTATTGGCGCAATGATGATTTGACTGCATTATTAAAAGATTTGGTCAGTGAATATCAATGCTATGACGTACTAGTAGAGGCGGGTGCAAGCGTCGCTAGCAGTTTTTTAAGTCAACAACTGGTAGATGAGCTTATTGTTTATCAAGCGCCTTGTTTATTAGGTGAAAAGGCACGGCCGATGGTTGCTTTTAATCCATTGTCTTTATCTGAGCAGCTGCGTTTTAGAGTAAGCTGCCATGAGCAGCTTGGCCCTGATCTTAAATTGATCTTATATCCTTTGTGAATTATAAGTTATAAACAACTTATCCACAGCTGTAGACAATTATTGTCAAAGTACAGTATTTATAATAGTCATCCAGTCAAAAAAAATGTTTCATGTGAAACTGTGCATAACTTTGTTTCACATGAAACTATAAACTGTAGCTCTTAAGACTATATTCGAAATAATATATATAAATCATATACTTACAGTTAGTCTGCAAGAAAAGCGATATAGTAAAGCTAAAATACTACTTTGTGGATAACTTAGTATAAAAAAGGGTTTTTGTTGGGGTGTAACTTCATTTATTCTTACTTATCCACAACTTATCCCATCATAGGATTAAAAATAATCAAATTTTTTTAAAGCTTATCTTATATAAACGTACATTAATTAAGCAAAATACGTTGTTAACGACAGCAACACGATAAAACACGAGGTCTATATGTTTACCGGAATTATAGAAAATATCGGAAAAGTAAAGTCTATGCAGCCTACAGGCGGTGATATCCGTCTAACTATAGAGTCGAACGACATGGACTTTAGTGATGTCAAGTTGGGCGACTCTATTGCGTCAAATGGGATTTGTTTAACTGTAGTAGAAGTGGGTAGTAATTCTTATTCTGTTGATGTTTCACGCGAAACAATCGCTCGAACCGCTTTAGAAGAGCTAAAAGCGGGTCATATTGTCAATTTAGAAAAAGCGATGTTACCAACTACGCGTTTTGGTGGCCATATCGTTGCCGGTCATGTCGATGGGGTCGGGCGCGTCAGTAAGCTGCAACAAGATGCGCGCTCTATCTATATTGAAATTGAGATACCTAAAGAGCTGGCGCATTATACTGCGACTAAAGGCTCTATCACCGTTGATGGTATTAGCCTGACGACCAACTTAGTACGTGACAATATCGTCTGCCTCAATATCATTCCGCATACCGCGCAAGTAACCAATATCGCCAAACACTGGCTGGTAGGTAGCAAGGTCAATATTGAGGTAGATATCGTTGCTCGCTATTTGGAGCGTCTGTTAGGCAAGTCGCAAACAGGCAGCATAGGCGCACCAAGCTCGCAAAGTCAAATTACTGAAGATTTTTTGGCTGACAATGGTTTTATGAAATAATCCGTATCGTAGCATCAGGTAACAAAGTAGAAAACAATAAAGCCTACTGACAGCTTTTGACGGTGTTAAATAACTTATTCGGTTGTCATTAGGCTTTGCAAGACTGTTTTTAACTTATCTTTATTGATAGGTTTCGCCAAAAAATCATCCATTCCCGCCTGGCGGCAAGCTTCACGATCTTCTTCTGTATTATTCGCAGTTAATGCGACAATGGGAATACTATTCCCTTGTGAGCGTATGACTTGAGTAGCTTGCAAACCATCCATGACTGGCATTCGGCAATCCATAAGGATTAATGAGATTTGTTGTCGCTGTGCATCAAGTTGTTCTAAGGCTTGTCGACCATCATCTGCCACCAAGCTAGGATAGCCCAACTTATCCAACATCTTACAAGTAATTTTTTGGTTGGTTAGATTGTCATCGACAACTAATATGGTAGGAGCGCTGGCCACCTCGACAGTGTTATTATCCATCGTTGGTTTTTTTGTACTCTCAGAGGTTTTACCAGTATCCTCGTATTTATGCGAGACGGTTGTAGACTGTAATAAACGGATGAGCTCAGATAATAACAAGGCCACGTCTAAAGGTTTATTCAAAAACCCATCAAACTGATCCAAAAAGGAGGATGGAATACTGCGCTCAGGTTTCATGCTCAATAACAATTTTGGCAAAGAGGTAACGTTCAATAATTTATGAATAACCTGACTTTGTTCACTGTTAACAAGTCTTTGTTGATTACCTATGCTTGGATCGTCAGTAGCGCCAGTCACGGGCGCTAAGTGAGTATAGGTTTCATAATACTCATAATCCAACAACAGTATAGGTTGTAGGGTTTTTGCTTCAAGCTCTAGCTGCTTATACAGTTTTTGAGCGGTCTTGTCGTCTAAGTCCGTATAGATACTCACGGGCAATGATAAGTGGGAGCACAAATGCTGGAAAAAGGTTACGCAGATGTCTTGCTCTACAATAACGATAAAACGAATATGCATGAGACTACTATGAAAGTGATAAATAGGCTGATAAGTCGGCTGTTGACAAGGCAGGTAAAGAGCAAAATTGCTACCTACGTCAAGTTCGCTATCTAATTGGATAAACCCACCCAACAACTGAGCAAAGCTATTAGAAATGGCCAGTCCCAAGCCTGTACCGCCAAAGTTTTGGCTGATTTGCCGATTTGCTTGGTTAAAATAAGAAAACAGCTTATCTTGTTCAGACTCTGCGATACCAATGCCAGTATCCTTGACACTAAAACGCATCCACTGATGCTCGGCGCCAGTATTGGGTAAGCGATTGTCGGGGGCTAAATTTTGATTGCGTGCAATAGTGGTTAAGGTGCGCTTATTATCAAGGCTTGTGATAGAACGCATCTGTTCATAAGTAATAGGCTCTATAACCAGTGCTACATAACCTGATGAGGTGAATTTGGTGGCATTATCTAGTAAATTGAGAAGAATTTGACGTAAACGGTTGCCATCTGTGCTGATATAACGCGGGCTATCGGGCATAAAAAAATACAACAGATTGATACCTTGCCGACGTGCACTACCAATCATTAAATCGCTAACATGTTGTCCAAGCTTAAAGATATCAGTAGGCTCATTCACGATATCTGCTTTTCCTGCTTTTATCTTTGCCATATCGAGCATATCGTTTAGCATCGCCAGCATTGATTGGCTAGACTGGGTTAACATCGACAGCACCTCTTGCTGCCTTGGCGTTAATCGATGCGCCTCTATCAACCCTAAAGTGCCGATAATAGCGTTCAATGGTGTGCGTAGCTCATGACCAATAATAGACCTAAGCTTGGTAAACTCTTTTATCTGCAGCTGTAATTGTTGGTTTTGCAGGTGCAGGTCATCAGCTTGCGTAATGAGATTATCGATATTATTAAGTATCACTGTAAACCCATGAACTTGTCCATGAGCGCCAAACCATGGAGTAATGTGTAGCTGATAGGCTTGTCTGTCCTCTAGTCCATAAACCAATAGATTACGAGTAACGCGTAGCGTGGAGAGCTTTTGTAGCAGTTGCTGAGTCGCTTTGTCACTGCCGGTCAAAAAATCCGTCAAGCTATAATGGTTATGACGTTGGAAGGCTGTGGTAAAAACTTGCTCAAAGCGCTGGTTAAAAAAACTGATGTGACCTTGGCGCATGACCATTAACATTGGTAAAGGGGCTTGATTGACTAAGTGCTCTAAACGCTGATTGAGTATTTTGATACGGCGATGATGGTCATGAAGCTGATAACTGATGCGGCTTAGGGTATGGCCGAGGCGTAAAAACTCGGGGGTGGCTTTTTCTGTGACGAATGGGGGCGGTATATAGGCCTCTTTAGAGCTTATCGTTAAACTGTCCGTATATTGTATCAATTGCTCCCAATTAGTACGGCGTTTAAGCGCATAAAGCAATGCCAAACTAAATAACATAATCGCTGTCATTAGTGGCAACCAAAATTGATAGGATATCCAGCTTATATTGAGAGGTTGATGACGCAGTACGACATATATCTGATGACCGTTTTCAAGCTTAATTCTACCAGTTAATGTGTCATTATCTATCTGATACGAGCTGTTATTTGTAGTAGATGTTGAGGTAAGCGTAGGAAAAGTCACGCTAGTAAACTCGGTTTCTTGAGGTTGTATGTGATGATAAACATACGTTTGTCCAGACGGCAGCATAAAAATCAGCTGGTAGCTTATGTCTTGAAAAAAAGGTTTGGTAACGATGTTTTCGATTTCAGTTTCTGTCGGTACGGCGTGATTAATAATCTCATGCTTCAACGCTGCAAACACAACTTGGCTATGCGTCTGGCTCTGAGTTTTGAGCGTCGAAAGCATCATGGCATAGTATAAAGCCAGCATTATTAGCAGTGTCAAAATATAAAAGAGAAGCAGACGTTTTAATGACTGAAACTGTTGCATGTGGGTATGTTCCTATACCTGCGCGACAATACAGTGCGATGGTAAGCTAAAATAATATAATCTATTCGTTGGATAGGGCGCTTTGACAGCGCTATTATCTACAAACCTTTAGGCGTAAGGTAAAGGTTGAGGTATTAGTAAAAACAGTTAGGTAAAACTTTATAGTAACAAATTTGTCCCTCTTACGGTTATGACAATTATACTAATTTAAATGTTTACTTAAGCTTTAAATTGAACATAGCGTGGCCGCTTGGTTTATCATTTAAACATACTAAACTAACTATCGACTAGTGAATACCAACTAGATAAGTACCTATAAATAGCAAAAGTCACTAGCATAATGTCAATACAGACTAAGTCAAGAGAGTCATTATAAATTAAAGACAACGATAGCTATCTGCAAATAGATAACTCAGCTCACAATTATGGCACAACACTGTAAACTCACCTATAATGTGACGACCAATCACACAATATATAATATGGTGCTATGACCACAACTAATGCTGTCTCTAATGATAGGGTACAAACCAATCGATTGCGCGTGGTGTTTGCAGGCACACCTGAGTTTGCTGCAGCTAGCCTTGAATCACTCATCGCTCAGCAAGAGCAACTTAATATAGACATCGTTGCGGTATATACGCAGCCCGATCGCAAGGCAGGCCGTGGCCAAAAACTATCTGCCTCTGCTGTTAAACAAGTAGCGCTCACTCATGATATTGCCATCGAGCAACCTGCTACCTTCAAAAAATCCAATACTGAAGGCTTGGCTGCTAGACAGACATTGGCAAGCTATCAGCCTGATATCATGATTGTCGCAGCCTATGGTTTGATTTTGCCTATCGGTGTATTAGATATCCCAACTTATGGTTGTTTAAATATCCATGCTTCACTTCTACCGCGCTGGCGCGGCGCGGCGCCTATTCATCGCGCGTTATTGGCAGGGGATACCAAGACTGGCATTACCATTATGCAAATGGATAAAGGTCTGGATACTGGAGATATGCTCTACGAAGCCAGCTGTACTATCGCTGATGATGATACAGCTGCAAGCTTGCACGACAAATTGGCTGATTTAGGAGCAACGGCTATCAGCACTGTCCTACAAGATTTGTCAAATTACCAAGCAGAGGCGACTGTACAAGATGACAGTCAAGCCAATTACGCTGAAAAACTGGTAAAAACTGAGGGCGAGATTGATTGGACGCAGTCAGCTAACATTATTGAGCGTCAAATCCGCGGTTTAACGCCTTGGCCAGGCGCTTATACGTTTTTAAACGGTGCGCGCGTAAAAGTATTAAACAGCTTGCCAGCAAACCCATCACAGCAAACTACAGAACCTTCTGGCACTGTTATCAGCGTGGGACGTAAAGCGATTTTAGTCGCTTGTGGTAAAGAGAGTGAAACTGAATCATCAGCCACTACTCTAGCCGTTACTCATTTGCAGTTTGCAGGTGGTAAGCCCGTTAGCGCTGAGCAAATCTGTCATGGCAACCAGCTCGATGATGGTGACCAGTTTGGCCCCGAATTCAATTAATCACTGCAGACGCTCCAATGCGTATAGGATATGAATACTAATGAGACATAACGCAACTGCGTCTAAAAGCACTAACAACCACAATAAACCGTCCAGTAACCTTAAAATGACGGGTAGCGTGCGCGTACGCGTCATTCGCAGCTTACTTGCCATTCAACAGGGTCAGTCACTCTCAAGTGTGCTTGATCCCCTACTAAATAGCTTACACGACGGTGATAAAGGCTTTGCACATGCGTTATTATTGACCACGCTGCGTCAATGGCACGCACTTGCAAGGCTACTTGATAGCTTAGCTGACAATCCTATTGATGAGATTGAGGTGCGCACTGCTATTCAAGTGGGTCTTGTACAGCTGCTTTACTTAGAGGTAGCTGACCATGCTGCTATTCATGAAACGGTAGAGGCAACCAAAGAAATTGAATTTGCGCGGGCTTCTGGTCTTGTCAATGCGATCCTACGTAAAGTCGCCAAAAACACCAATAAATTCCGTAAAAAATGCGACAAGAACCACAGTTTGCCCAACTGGCTCGCTTATCAGCTTAAACAAGATTGGAGTGATGAGTATGCAGCGTTGACGCAAGGTTTACGCCAGCCTGCGCCGATGTTTTTACGGGTAAACTCAGGGATTAGCTCAGTAGAGGATTATCAACAAACATTGGATGGGGCAGAGATAGAAGCGGATTTGATTGAGCTAACCAGTGGTTTTAACTTAACGAGTTCGTCAGATACAGCCACGCCTACCACATTATCAACCAAAGGTCTTAGGCTACATCAAAGCACTGCAGTGAACGCTTTGCCTCATTTCGCTGAAGGTGCTGCCAGCGTACAAGATATGCATGCTCAACTTGCCGCGCCACTCATTCATACCGCTTTAATGAATAAAGTTAGTGCTGATAAGTCTAATACAGATATTGATTCAGACGCTGATAATAACCAGCTGCGCATTTTAGATGCTTGCGCTGCACCCGGTGGTAAGCTTGCTCATTGGTTAGAATTAATTAGCTTAAATGAGCCATCGTTGTTTCACGTGAAACAAGAGGATACTGAAACATCACCTGTGATTGGTGACATCAAGGCAACGGCTATCGATAACGAAGCGCCTCGTATCGAACGTATTTATGAAAACTTACAGCGCTTAAACTTACAACAGCAAGATTTAGAGCAAGCTGAAAAAAACATCGCGCTCAATATTGTCTGTGCGGACGCCACGACATGGCAAGGTGCTGGTAAGAAAAAGAGCAAGCTCGTATTTGACGCTATATTACTAGACTCACCTTGTACGGCTACGGGGGTGATTCGTCGTCATCCTGATATCAGTATCCTGCGTACGGAAGAAGACGTCGAGCAAACCGCACTGTTACAAGCGGATATCTTGCACAATCTGTGGCCACAACTTAAAGTCGGTGGCTATCTATTATATGTGACTTGCTCTATCTTAAAGCAAGAAAACGTTGAACAAATGCAAGAGTTCCTCACGCACTATAACAATGCGGTAGCGATTGAATTTACCGAGGATTGTAACTGGGGCATCGCTCAAGCGATCGGTCGTCAGTGTCTACCGATAGATAGCGCTAGCGGAGATGGTTTTTATTATGCATTGCTGCAAAAGACTGCTGAATAAAATACAATATTACAGAACCTCACTCTCAGCTTTATAGATTCATTAATATAAGCTGGTTTTTTTAGCTAAGCATAAACCTTTGCGTAAGCAAAATGCTTGGTTAAAAATACTAGACTGTGGCGATTCATAAGACATTGAGATTCAGGTACTAAAGACTAACTCTAGACATTTTAAGTAGGGATGCACTATGAAATATATCAGTACCCGTGGTCAGACAGCGCCGATGGATTTTAGTGATGTGCTATTGATGGGACTGGCACCAGACGGTGGCTTGATGTTACCTGAGCACTATCCAAATATTGACAATGCAACGCTTGATGAATGGCGCACGCTTAGCTATCCAGAGCTTGCGCTAGCAATTATGCAGCGCTTTGCCACAGATATTCCTATTGCCGATCTTAAAGATATTATTGAACGTACTTATACTGCTGAAGTATTTGGCTCTGATGAAATTGTGCCGGTCCGTAAGCTTGAGGATAATCTTTATATTTTAGGATTATCCAACGGTCCAACGCTTGCATTTAAAGATGTGGCGATGCAGTTTTTGGGTAATGCTTTTGAATATGTGCTTAAGAAAAAAGAGGCGCGTATTACCATTATTGGTGCAACCAGCGGTGACACGGGTAGTGCAGCAGAGTATGCGCTGCGCGGTAAAGAAAACATCGAAGTCTTTATGCTGTCACCACATGGCAAAATGAGTGAATTTCAGCGCGCGCAAATGTATAGCTTAACGGATGAAAATATCCATAATATCGCTATCGACGGTATGTTTGATGATTGCCAAGATATCGTTAAAGCCTTACAACAAGATGTAGAATTTAAAGCTGCTTACAACTTAGGCACGGTCAACTCCATTAACTGGGGTCGTATCTTGGCGCAGATTGTCTATTATTTTAAAGCTTACTTTGCAGTGACAAGTAGCAATGATGAACAGGTCAGCTTCAGTATTCCTTCGGGGAACTTTGGCAATGTTTGCGCAGGTCACATTGCTCGTGAGATGGGGCTACCAATAAGTCGTTTAATCGTCGCTACTAATGAAAACGATGTGTTAAATGACTTCTTTAATCAAGGGTCTTACCAGCCACGGGCGACTGATAAAACCTATGTGACTTCTAGCCCATCAATGGATATCTCTAAAGCATCAAACTTTGAGCGTTTTGTTTATCTATTACTAGAAAAAGACAGCGCTCGCGTCCATGAATTGTTTGAGGGCGTAAAGTCTGGCCAAGGTTTTGATTTATCAGATGTGTTAGAGGCTGTTAATACCCGTTATGGCTTCGCTGCAGGCAAGTCTACGCACGCTGACCGCCTGCAAACGATCAAATCTTTATATGAAACATATAGCGAATTGGTTGACCCACATACCGCTGATGGCATTAAAGTCGCTAAAGCGTTGCAGCAGGACGGTGAAATTATTATTTGTGCAGAAACGGCGTTGCCAGTCAAATTTGCAGATACGATCATTGAAGCTGTTGGTCAAATAGACATTGAGCGTCCTGCTCACACCGAAGGATTAGAAGAATTGCCGCAACATGTTATCGTTTTGGACAACAAAGCAGAGTTGGTCGCTAAACAGATTCGTCAACATGTAACGGCTGATTTGTCGTAGTTTTACCTTGTAGACATAAGCTTAAATATTTTGTTTCACGTGAAACTTTATATATATATTAATATAAGCCTTACTATCCACATATCGGATAGTGAGGCTTTTTTGTACTTAGCTTACCGATATAGTTAACCCTGATTATTGAAGTATTTTAGGACTGAACAGACTGTTGTGTGACTTAAATTTTTGTAAATAGATGTCTGGTTATATGCTATTGTGTATATAATTGTAATTTTAACTGTCTCATTACTTAATAAGCAATTCTAATAACTTGTTGGTTTCAATCTTGCAAGGATAAGTAATAAAACAAAATTCTATTTACGCTGTACTTTAAAATTTGTGGATACAATCATGAAAATGAGTCTAAACTCTATAGCAAAAGCGCTGATTGCTACTGCTTTTAGTGGTGCAATGCTGATGAATACTGCTCACGCTAATAACCCACCGCCAACTATCAAAGCCGATGCACCCAACCGCTATATCGTCAAAAAAGGCGATACATTGTGGGACATATCAGGTCGTTATCTAGATAGCCCATGGCGTTGGAAAGAGATTTGGGCCACCAATAAACAAATTAAAAATCCTAACCTAATCTATCCCAACGATGTGCTTATCTTATGTGTGATTCAAGGTAAGACGCTAATCGGTGTTGATACAGGTGAGGGCTGCGCAGGTATTGAAAGACAAGTAACAGGCAATGTAGTGGCTAATACCGTTGCAGTCACTTCGGTTGCCAATAGTATTCCGGCGATTCCACGTGCGGCGATCCAGCACTGGTTGGACAAGACAATTATCGTTAATCCAAAAGACTTTAATACCACCCCTTATGTATTAGCGTCCAAAAATCGTAACTTGATCACCGCTAGTGGCGATAAGATTTATACCAAAGGAATACCACTTATCGTTGGCCAACGCTACGGGGTGTATCGTGAAGGTGAGATGTATGTCGAACCTAGAACCCAAGAGGTCATTGGCCTTGAAGTGACGCAAGTAGCCACTGGCTTGGTAACGAGTGTTGAAGAGAACGGTGTGAGCAGCCTGCAATTGACGGACTCTTATGGCAAAGAAGTACGGGAAGGCGATCGCGTGTTTGTCGAATTAGACGACTCTATTCCGCCAGTATTCTATCCTGCGCCTGCCACGGTAAACCGTGGCGGATTGATCGTTCGAGTGATGGATTCAATCAGCTCTGCGGCGAAGGGTAGTGTGGTTGCAATCAACTTGGGTAGTAACCAAGGGGCTAAACCTGGTGATGTAATGACAGTCTATCGAAAAGGCCCTTTAGTACGCGATACTATGGACAATGACACTCCCGTACGCTTGCCAAGCGAGCCTGCTGGTATGGCGATGGTATTTAATACTTTTGATGATATTAGCTATGCTTATATTTTAAGCTCAGAGCTACCCCTGAATGTGGGCGATCAACTGTTGCCACCGCCTTATCTATAGGCATTTATACCATTATCTAAGAGTAAGCAGTCATGATGGAACATTCGCCTTCTTTATCAATTGAACAGCGTGCAATCTTAGCACTGTGGTATGAGGTGAATGCGTCATTATCTGCTTATCATAAACTTATGACGTTTTTTGGCGATGCGCAGCTTGCTTGGCAAGCGACGGTAGAAGCATGGCGTCAGTTGGGTATTCATCATACTCATCTCAAACGTCATGAGCAGCCAGATCAAACGCTCGCCAATATTGATAAAATTCAGCAGGCGTTGCTAGAAAAACGCTATAGTCTCTTATTCGCCGATCAGCCCGATTATCCCTCCCAGCTTTTACAGATATATGATCCACCGCCATTGCTGTTTTATCGAGGTAATAGTGCACGTTTGCATCAAGCTCAAATCGCTATCGTCGGTAGTCGAAAGCCGACAGCACATGCGCAAAAGATTACTTTTGACATTGCACAGTACTTAGCGCAAACAGGTTACGTCGTGACAAGCGGGCTTGCAATGGGTGTAGATAAGCGGGCACATCTAGGTGCACTGTCCCAAACAGACGTTGAACTTCAAGGCCGTACAATTGGTGTTATGGGTACAGGGATTGATGTGCATTATCCCAATCATCATGACAAATTGTTTGCTCAAATTATCGAGCAAGGTGGTTGTATTG
Source organism: Psychrobacter sp. 1Y4 (assembly GCF_051847555.1). Taxonomy (NCBI): domain Bacteria; kingdom Pseudomonadati; phylum Pseudomonadota; class Gammaproteobacteria; order Moraxellales; family Moraxellaceae; genus Psychrobacter; species Psychrobacter sp. 1Y4. The sequence continues at coordinate 208,376 of NZ_JBPYDE010000005.1, forward strand.
TCAGTGAGTTACTGCCGCATACGCAGCCGCACAAACATACTTTTCCACGCCGCAACCGACTAGTCGCTGGACTGAGTTTGGCGACGATTGTGACCGAAGCTACCATTCAAAGTGGCTCCTTGATTACCGCGCGCCTAACCTCTGAGCAAGGCAAGCAAGTCTTTGCGATTCCAAGTCATATTGATAATAGTAATGCAGAAGGCTGTCATCATCTGATACGTGAAGGCGCAACGTTGATTTACCATCCTAAACAGGTCATAGAGGATGTCAATAGTCAGCTAGATTATGGTAGTCGCTCGCACAAAAGAGCCGCGAGAACCACATCAAATATCAGCCCCATTTTTCATTCGTCAGATCTAAACAGCCGCCTCGCTACCGCTACTCATCACTTGTCATCATCTACTCTTAAGTCTTCTGGTAACGCTATAAACGTCGCTGAACATTTACTAACGGTTTATGATCAACTTGACTGGCATGGACAGGATTTAGATGCATTGTTAGTAACCACCAAGATGGCCCCACCGCAGCTAATCGGCCAGTTGATGGAGCTTGAATTATTAGGGGTTATCAGTGTGCAAGGCGGGCGCTACTTACGCGTCTAAAACTATGTTTTAGTTACCTTAAAGTTCTTCTTTATTCCAATTATTGAGTATTTAAACCAAGAACAATTTTGGTAATTTCAAACTCTGCTATCCTAGTCTTTCTTTGTCATATGTTATTATGAGTGCTTAACCTCCTATCTCTTTGAAGCACTCAAGTCATGAAACAATCCGCGCCCTTTACTACTAATTCTGTCATTCAAGCTGCTGACTGGCTTAAAGAAGGAAAGCTACTTGCTTATCCAACAGAAAGCGTTTGGGGTATCGGCTGTGATCCATTTAACCAAATGGCAGTGCAGCAATTATTAGCTATGAAACAGCGGCCAATACACAAAGGGATGATTGTCGTCACTGACGATGTTCACCGTATAGCGCCATTGTTAGATGACCTAAACGACAGTCAACGTCAGACGGTCCTTGAGAGTTGGCGTATGCACCCAGAAGCTATCTTAAAGCAGGCGCATACTTGGTTATTACCCTTATCAAAACAGATTACTGTACCTATTCCGTCATGGATTACTGGAGAACACGATAGTGTGGCCGTACGTATTATCGCGCACCCTCTAGTCCAACAGCTATGTACGCAGATGGTTTCACCAGACAATCCTTACGGCTTTATTGTGTCGACAAGCTGTAACCCTTCAGGAAAACCTCCAGCCCTGACGTTAATTCAAGCACAAGCCTATTTTCTTAACGACAATGAACACAGTAATCTGGACCGACAAGTGCATTATCTAACAGGAGATACACTAGGCTATAAGTTGCCAAGCCAGATCGGAGATGCCTTGACAGGGAAAATAATCAGATAGTATATGAATAAAATACTGATGTTTTATCGGCGCTTTTCTACCAGCCAACTACCTATGACTTAATTACCTAAATTAAGTCTCTCTTATCCTATGCTTCTTTCTATGCGGCTGCCAAGTTGCATATTCTAAATCTGTACTTAAGTAGTTACTTCTACAATTATCCTATTGTTTTTGTAGCTTATTTTTTGTCACACTAATCATAGTGCTAAAAATAATTAGGGAGTAGGACATGAATATTTTGATCAGTGGTGGCTCAGGATTCTTAGGTAGTGCGTTTAGTCGTGAGCTTATGACACGTTACCGCGCACAAAATAAAGAGCTGCAGATTACTTGGCTTACTCGCGATAGCAGCCAAGCACACCCTGACGATATTGCTATGATGACTTATGATGAGCTTGCAGGGAGTGATAAAAGCTTTGATGTGATTCTCAATTTAGCAGGTGCTGGAATAGCAGACTCGCGCTGGAGTGATGAGCGCAAAGAAACACTGCTTGCCAGCCGTGTGAAGCCTACCGAGTCACTACTTGCGTTCATTGCACGTAGCAGCGCCAAACCTAAACTGCTAGTTAGTGGTTCAGCGATTGGCTGGTATGGCACGCAAGGCGATAAACCATTGACTGAAAGCAGTGGTTTTGAGACGGATTTTGCTCATAAATTGTGTGATGATTGGGAGCAATTAGCACTCAAAGCGACTGAACATGGCGTACCGGTGGCTATTGTGCGCACTGGTGTGGTGATTCATCCTGATGGCGGTATGCTGGGTAAGCTTTTAACACCTTTTAAAATGGGCGTCGGTGGACAATTAGGTGATGGCAAGCAAATAATGAGCTGGGTTAGTCGTGAAGACTGGGTGGGGGCTGCGATATTTATTATTGAAAAGTCTCTTGCTGATCCTGCGAACACTCAAATGATAAATAATAACTCGCTAAAAACCACAAATGATACGCCAGCGCTGGTGTATAACCTTACTGCGCCTAACCCTGTAACCAATCATACTTTTACTAAGGCGCTTGGATCATGGTTAGATCGTCCAACATTTTTTACGTTACCGGAGTTTTTACTAAAGCTGATGTTCGGTGAGATGTCGACACTACTCATTGATGGGCAAAAGGTATTGCCACAAGCATTGCAGGACGCAGGTTATGAGTTTAAACAGCCAACGTTCAAGCAGGCGTTAGAAGAGCAGAATTAATAGAACTTTGAAAGTTATAGAAAACGGTATGGTTTCATGTGAAACGCAGGTAATTCAAAAAGTTATTGAGTTATGTCTGTCAAAAATGACTAAAATAACTGACTAAATTGGACGTTTGAACACTATAGAGATATAAAAATCATGAAACCTCAATGAAATAAAATATCTGTATTCAGCGCGTAAGAAACTTGGCGTAAGATAGCTGCATCTTTATTTGATCAGATATTATTATGTGGTTTTTCTTTATTGTCGTTACCCAAATATTGGCGTCAACGACTAGTATCATTTTATGGTGGCTTATCAAGCCAAGACGTTCGATTCCAAAAAAAGCAATTATATCATCCGTTTTTATTATTAATAATGTGGCGCTCATTTATGGGCTTAGTGAGTTTTGGCGTGAGCGTTTTCATGTCTATTTAGTCGTCAGTATTTTACAAGGCTTTATGATCTATGCGGCGATAATTACCTCAGCTATTGCTCTGATATATTATAAGTTATTAAGAGGTCAGCGCCGACCTAAGCTCATACGTAGCTTCGGCATCATGACATATATTGGTATCGTAAGTTTAGCGGTGTTTAATGCTTACTCGCCAGTGGTACATCAGTTAACGGTTACGACAATCAAACCATTAGATGAGCCGGTAGATATTGCCTTAGTATCCGATACGCACTTAGGCAGATGGTTTGGCAATCGACAGATAGATAGGTTGGTCAATCTCATCGATGCTCAAGATGCCGACATGGTGGTGCTGGCAGGTGACGTGATGAATGATACTACCGTCTACTATGACAAAACCAACATGCATGAACATTTATCAAAACTACGCGCACCGCTTGGCGTATACGCGGTTTTAGGCAACCATGATTATTTAGGGTACGAAGAAGCAATCGCTGAAGCGGTAACCAATGCAGGTATCACCGTACTTGATAATGAGAGTGTGCTGCTTAATGACACGGTGTGGTTAGTCGGACGCTCGGATGATATGGATCCTACGCGTTTATCAGCCTCTGAATTACTGTCGAAGGTCGATACCGATAAGCCAACGGTGTTTTTGGAGCATCGCCCTACAGCGCTAGAAGAGATCGGCGATACACCTGTAGATTTGCATTTATCGGGGCATACGCATGGCGGGCAGATATTCCCGTTAACGCTATTAAAGCAGTGGTTTCAACCACTGGTACACGGCACCAAAAATATAAAGGATACGCAGTTTTTGGTATCTTCAGGCTATGGATTTGGTCCTGTACCATTTAGGTTGGGAACACGGTCTGAGATATGGATGATCAGGTTACAATCTGCCCTATAAACTGTTTAAGTAAATGACATAATGCCCATACTAAAAGCCTCTACTATATACAAGCATAGTAGGGGTTTTTTATACGCTACCAAACTTCCGCTTAAACTTTCTTTGTCTGGTCTAAATCTCTTTAAATACCAAAACTACTCCGGAATTACTCATGCGCTACGCATTTTTTATCACTATTTTTGTACTGTTGCAGCTTTTTAGTTTAGGAGCTGCATTAAGCTTACAGTGGTGGTTACAGCCTTTGATAAATCCTGCGCTACAAATTTCCATATGGATTGCTATATTTATCATTACCAATAGTTTGCTGCTACTGAGTGTAAAAAGGGTGTTTGCCAATAGCTATCGCTGGGTGAGTGGTTGGATGTTATTCATGCACTTTATGGTATTAACCGCGCTGCTGACCAGCCTGTTATACGGAGGGTATTGGTTAATAGTAACCTTTACTGACTACCGTGCTCTTAATCCTTCGGTAGTGGCAACAGGGTTGCGAGTACTTGCTCTGCTTATCTTTATTGGTCTATTTATTTATGCTTTATATAGCGCCTACATACCTGTTGTGCGTAAAAAAACGATTCATATTAATAAACCGATGGTAGGGCAATTACGTATCGCGGTCGCCAGTGATTTGCATATTGGTCGACTGTTTGGTAGCGGTGCAATAGATAGGCTGCGCCGCCTCGTCATCCAGTCTGAGGCAGATATATTGCTGATGCCAGGCGATATTATGGATGACAATACCGACGCATTTATTGCCTACGATATGCAGGCAAACTTAACTGAACTATGTGGCAGCCTGTCTTATGGGGTTTATGCGACGTTAGGCAATCATGATTTGTACGGACACGAGCAGCCTATTAGTCACTCGCTGCGTAGTGCTGGCGTGCATTTATTGAACGACGATGTGTACTGCCTGACGCACCAAGGACAGCCGATTTGGTTGGTTGGTCGTTTTGATAATCACAAACGTGAGCGCGTAGCGACACCAGAGTTACTGGGACAAGTCAATATAGATGAGCCTATTATATTACTAGACCATCGCCCTAGCGATATCGTTGAACATAGCCAGCTACCGATTGATTTACAAGTGTCAGGACATACTCATAATGGTCAAGTATTTCCTGCTAATTTTATCGTCAGTTCGATTAACCGTCTAGGTTACGGTTATGAAGCGATTGGTCGTGGACACTTTGTGGTGTCATCTGGCTATGGTTTTTGGGGTATTCCATTTCGCTTGGGTTCGCGCTCAGAGATTTGGTTAATCGCTCTTAGTGGTAAGTAGTTGGCGGACAAAGCTGGCAAACTTGTCAATAATACCAGCCGTCTCATGACCAACACCCTTATGAATACTCATTAAATGAATAAAACCGTGTGGCGCGCCCAGCACAGTGTAGGTCTTAGTTGCGATACGACTATCTTGTAATTGGTCAGCGTAAACGAGAGCCTCATCACGTAAGATATCTAGCTCAGCCGCCACAATGTAGCTAGGACACATATGCGCATTGTGACCATGCATGGGTGAAGTAAGCGGATGTGAGCCTGTCAAAGTACTATGTTGCATGTAGGCGGTGTCAAATACTTCGACATCATTGTAATCGAGCAATAACCCTTTACCGTATAAAGCCCAGCTAGGATAATTCGTCTCAATGTCGGTCACAGGATAGAGAGGCAGTTGGGCAAGTGGACAGGGCAAGTCTTGCAACTTATTAATCATGTCTTTTTCATCTAACCCTAAATTTAACCATTGCGTAGCGTCTGGCGCAGTGATCTGCTGGGCGACCAAGATGGCCAAGCAACCGCCAGCACTATCACCTGACAATACAATACGCGATGGCAATGCACCCAAGGTAGGGCAGTGCTCAGCTAGCCATTCATAAGCAGCCAGACAGTCTCTAAGAGCGGTCGGAGCAGCGTGCTCTGGCGCCAATCGATAGTCGACACTAACCACAGACCAGCCTGTTCGTCTGCAGACTGTATGACAAAACTCATGATGAGTATCAATATCGCCAATACAAAACCCGCCACCATGAAAGAACAACATAACTGTTTTGTCGATGTTCGTTTCATCATTACCTTGCTTATGCTGTTGGTAGCAACGCACCGTCATATCATCGCCGTCAGCGTTCGCTATTATGTCATCTTGCCAGCGCACCACTGCACCAGTTTTTGCCTTACCTTGTGTACGAGTTTTCGCGTTGTTTTTTGCGTTGATTTCTGCATTATCTTTAATCAGCGACTTTGATTGGTTATCGAACTGTTGCCAGACGTCTGGCGCTTGCATAGCGACTGCATCGGCTGCAAATTTGTGACGCAGTGTCGGCAAACTATCCAAGCTTAACGGACGTTTAAGCTTATTGTTTAACGCTATAATCAGGCGCATGTGAGTATCAGTATGTGGATATTTCTGAATATCTGCACCATTAACAAGTGCATTTAACTTATCAAGTAAGGGCGTTGGTAGATAGCCAAGACTTTTTAGCATGTGGTGTAAGGCATGCTTTTGATAGCGTGCTGGTAAATGGAGAGTATCGCTAGAGTGGCGATGGTTTAGACGACTAAATGACAGATGACTGTTATTTAGTAAGCCGCCTTTTGGCGCCTCACTGTTTGCTCGATTGCGCAGCACTTTTATAATAGTAGCAATGTTATTCACCAGTACATTGACAGATGGCGTTGGTAAAACAGGCATAGTATTCCTTAGCGAATTTAGTAAAAAGAAAAACAACTTATAGCAGGTAGCTTGGTTGTAGTTAACAAACCTATGATGTCACGCACCTGTTTGCTGCTGGTTTTTAACGTCCTTTACGCGAGTCTTTATCTATGAAAACTCATTATTTCATCAAAAGCCAAAAATTCATCTCATTTAGGCTTGAAATTTATGCTTAGGGTCTTTATCAAGCAGCTATCAGAATACAATTGTATTGAACGTTTATTTATAAGAAATCTAGATTTTACGGTTTTATTTTATATTAAGTTTAAGCACCATTACTAAAATCATAAGGAGCTATTATGACTGAACAAGCACCCAATCATGAGTTTGATACCAATGATCCAAAGGCGGCTCAGAGTAATATTGAGCGTGAAGAAAGCCTTTTAGAGGAAACCATGAACGAATTTGATCCAGAAAACAACTCAGGCGCAGAAAGTACGGTTAAAAACGATATTGATATCGATGCTTTTCATGCACGTATTGCTGAGCTTGAAGGCGAGGTAAAACAAGCCAAAGAAGGAACGGCTCGTGCCAATGCTGAAGCTTACAATGCGCAAAAGCGTATGGAGCAAGAAACTGATAAAAGTAAAAAATTCGCCCTACAAAAATTTGCCAAAGATCTACTAGAGATCGTCGATAATTTAGAGCGCGCTATTGAGAGCGCTACTGATAACGACCCAGTGACTGAAGGTGTGCAGTTGACTCATAAAGCGCTACTTGCGGTCCTTAATAGACATGGCGTAGAGGTGGTCGATCCACAAGGCGAAAAGTTCAATGCAGACTTTCATGAGGCAGTCGGTATAGATGCTGACGCTGAAGCGGACACCGTTGGTACAGTATTGCAAAAAGGCTATAGCTTGAATGGCCGTTTATTACGTCCAGCTATGGTACGTGTTGGTCAATAAGTGAAGTGAGAATGAGTGTAAGCCTTATTAGAAGTAAGGATATTCACAAAACTTCACACAAAACCAAGTTAATGTACTGTCATTGACTTGAAAAAACACAAACACAAACCGATATAAAGCAACAAGTGACCACTTAAGGTCTGATACTCAAGCTTAGTGGCTTATATTAATAACTTGGTCTATTACTAAAACCAGTAATATCGTCCAGTTGTTTAAAAGACTAGCGTGGGTAAGCAACAATCTTATAAACAGTAATTTAGAATAAATTTGGAGTAATTAATTATGGGTAAAGTAATTGGTATTGATTTAGGTACAACTAACTCATGTGTAGCCGTAATGGAAGGCGATTCGGTCAAAATTATCGAGAACGCTGAGGGTACACGTACAACGCCATCTATCGTCGCTTATAAAGATGACGAAACGCTTGTTGGTCAATCAGCCAAGCGTCAGGCAGTGACCAATCCAAGCAACACTTTGTTTGCAATCAAGCGTTTGATTGGTCGTCGTTTCGATGACAAAGTGGTGCAAAAAGACATCGGTATGGTGCCATACAAAATTGCTAAAGCAGATAATGGTGATGCTTGGGTCGAAGTGAACGGTAAAAAATTAGCGCCGCCACAGGTTTCTGCTGAAATCTTGAAAAAAATGAAAAAAACAGCAGAAGACTATCTTGGTGAGAGCGTGAGTGAAGCAGTTATTACTGTACCAGCTTACTTTAATGACTCACAGCGCCAAGCAACCAAAGATGCGGGTAAAATCGCTGGTCTTGACGTCAAGCGTATTATCAACGAGCCAACCGCCGCTGCACTTGCTTATGGTATGGATAAAAAACAAGGCGATAGCACCGTTGCTGTTTATGACTTGGGCGGTGGTACCTTTGACGTATCAATCATCGAAATCGCTGATGTCGATGGCGAGCAGCAGTTTGAAGTACTAGCGACCAATGGTGATACATTCCTTGGTGGTGAAGACTTTGACTCAGCCTTGATTGAATACCTAGTTGCTGAATTCAAAAAAGAGCAAGACGTGAACCTAAAAGGTGACTCTCTTGCAATGCAGCGTCTAAAAGAAGCGGCAGAGAAAGCAAAAATTGAACTATCAAGTGCGCAAAGCACTGAAGTGAACTTGCCATACATTACTGCTGATAGCAGCGGTCCTAAGCATTTGGTAGTGACCATCAGTCGCTCAAAACTTGAAAGCCTAACTGAAGAGCTGGTTCAGCGTACCATGGGTCCTTGTAAGATTTCTCTTGAAGATGCCGGCATCAAAATTAGCGATATCGACGATGTAATCTTAGTCGGTGGTCAGACACGTATGCCACTAGTACAGAAAAAAGTACAAGAGTTCTTTGGTCAAGAGCCACGTAAAGATGTTAACCCTGACGAAGCGGTAGCTGCAGGTGCTGCTATTCAAGGTGCCGTATTGTCTGGCGACAAAACTGACGTCCTATTACTTGATGTGACACCATTGACACTTGGTATCGAAACGATGGGCGGTGTGATGACGCCAATCATTGAGAAGAACACGATGATTCCGACTAAGAAATCACAAGTATTCTCAACAGCTGAAGACAATCAGCCAGCAGTAACGATTCAGGTCTATCAAGGTGAGCGTAAAATCGCTAATCAAAACAAACAGCTTGGCCGTTTTGATTTAACAGACATTCCACCAGCACCACGTGGTTTGCCGCAAATCGAAGTTACCTTTGATATCAACGCCGACGGTATCATGAATATCTCAGCGACTGATAAAGGTACTGGTAAAGCACAAAGTATTCAGATCAAAGCGGATTCTGGTTTGTCTGATGAAGAAGTCGAACAAATGGTACAAGACGCAGAAGCAAATGCTGCTGAAGACGAGAAGTTTGCCAACTTGGCACAAGTACGTAATGAAGCTGATGGTCGTATCCATGCGGTTCAAAAAGCATTGAAAGAAGCAGAAGATAAAGTCACTGACGAAGAAAAATCATCAGTAGAAGCGGCTATCTCTGAGCTTGAAACGGCGACCAAAGAAGATGATCATGATGACATCAAAGCCAAGCTTGAAGCGTTAGACAATGCTTTCTTGCCAATCAGCCAAAAGATCTACGGTGAGGCTGGCGCAGGTGCAGAAGGTATGGACCCAGGTCAGTTCCAGCAAGAAACTGAATCAGCGGATGCAAGCCAAGCTAATGATGATGTAGTCGATGCTGAGTTTACTGAAGTAGACGAAGACAAAAAATAATACCAAACCCAAAAACTCGCTTAGTCTACTCAATGTAGTACTTATGCTCGTTATCTTTGCTATTCAAGTTTTTGAAAATGGTAGAATCGATACAAATTGATAAATCGTTAAATGAAAAAACGCATCCTTCGGGGTGCGTTTTTTTATGACCATGATTTTAGTGTTACTACTGTATATTATAAGGTTATGGTCTAAAAGCGCTCACTATCAGTACTTCATAAGTCAAGCTGACACAAGGCTGGCCCTCTTCATTTGTTGCCGAAAAATGCTGCCAATAGTCTCGCTCAAATTGTTGCAAACGCGCTTTTGTCCACTTAAAAGGTTGAGCGTTGACTGATTGCGTTTGGTTGGTCGACACTCCTGTCAGTTTCATGTGTTTTAATACTGCATAAGGGGTTGTAAACAGTAGATCAAAACGCTGAGTTGATAGTACGACTCTCTCAAAGCCAGCATGAGTTAATGCTAGCTGCCACTTGCTCGTTTCTGGATAGTGAAGCCCTTGGTTGGTGAGCGTCTTGATTTGCAAAAAGTTATTGGCGGTAAAAGTGCTAAATAGTAGCTGGCCACCAGCTTTTAATCGAGGTGCCGATTGCATGACAAAGCTCAGTGGATTATCAAACCATTGCACCGCATTGGCACTCACTATCAAGCTATGATCTCCTTTAAAGTCTAAGGTTTCGGCATCGCCAATGACTATCTGAGCATCAGGAAGGATGGATTGCAAGGTAGCTGTCTGCTCAGTACATAACTCGTTGATCAGCCAATGCTTGCTTTGAATGTGGGCAGCTAGTAGGCGTGTCATTTGACCAGTACCTGCGCCAATTTCTAATACACTGTCTTGTTTATCATAAGCAATATTAGCCAATAAAGATTGACATGCTTGCTGCTGAATATGGGCGTGCTGGTCATAGTCACTCGCACTAGCAAAATGGCGTGCGATGGTTTGTTTTCTGCTGCTAAAACGAGAAGGCGTGGCAAGTATTTCCATATGGCTTAGTACATCCAATTAAGTCGATTATTATTTTATATATCGTTAATATCATAAAAGACAGATATGGTTTGAGCATACTTTTACTCAATTTTCTTCTTACTAAGTTATCTTGAACCAACTAGAGTAAAATATCTGCCAAACCTCAGTATCTCCTAAATCATAATTGTTGTATCAACTGCTCACAATCCTCGGTTGTCAGTTTGGCATTCATAACCAGACGAATACGAGCGGTGTTGGCAGGAACCGTAGGCGGTCTGATAGGCAGCGCATAAAATCCTGCTGTTTGTAGCTGCTGTGCTTTGGCAATCGTGCGCGCATTGTCCCCTAATATGTAAGGCACAATAGGTGACTCATAGGTTACATTTTGACGGATAGGCGCTGTTTGCTGTGACTGATTGATGGCTTTGCTAATTTTTGTAGATAACTGTGCCAAGTGGCTGCGTTGGTCATTAAGTGTTGGCATTTTTGCTAAAATAAAGCGTGTCCATGCATGGTTGATTGGGGGTAGGGCGGTGCTAAATATTAGAGGACGCATATGGTTGATCAGCCATTGTTTGACAATATCATCACACATAATATAAGCCCCAACTGAGGCAAAGGCTTTGCCAAAGGTACCAACCAAGTAATCAATGTCCGCCAACGTCTGTGTCTCTTCTGCTAGCCCTAAGCCCGTCTCACCTAACACACCGATAGCGTGCGCCTCATCGACATATAGCTCAATGCGCGCATCTTTAGCCTTTAATTGTACCAACTGAGGCAAATCCGCACGGTCACCATCCATACTAAAAACGCTTTCAGTAACGATAATAATGCGCTCAACGGTAGGTCCTGCTTGTTCAATGAATTTGGCCAAATGTTCATAATCGTTATGACGGTAGCGGCGATAGCTGACAAGTTTGTTTTGACTTAAACGTAGACCGTCAATGATGCTCGCGTGTACCAGTTTGTCTGCCAACACAAGCGTGTTGACGGGTAGAGTGGTCAATGCTGGCAAGATCCCAATATTGGCATGATAACCACTGTTCAATACCAATACAGACTTTGGAGTGGGCATATCTTGGCGACACACGGCAGTGTGATACCATTCTTGCATTTCAGACTCTAACGCTTGTAACTGGGTATCATTTCCCGTGAGTAACCGTGATGAAGTCGCACTCATCTTAGGCAGTTGTACTGCTGACAGCGCTTCTAATTGACTAAAAAATTCAGCTTGCAACTCACCATCACTGCCCAACCCAAGATAGTCATTACTGGCAATATTAAGCAGAGTATGACCATTATGCACAACGTAGCGTCCCCGATGCTCTAGGTTTGGCAAATGTCGATATTGCTGTTGAGACTTCAAATGCGTTAGTGTGTCACGCAATTGCTCTATGATAGAACTTGTCATATACGGTTGTTCCTTTGCTCTGCCTCTGATTTTCCGGCTTTTTATTTAAGTAATGAGTAAGAATTATTGCACAAAAACGTTAGTTGTAACAAAAAATTTCATATAACAGGATTTGTAACCCATTTGATGACAAACACTTTCAAATCTTAACTCTCGTACCGTTAAACACTGACAGAGTGTAAGAAATAGTTTGTTACTATATCTTCATCGTTAGCAAACAAGGCGATATGGCTATAACAGCCAACACTAATAACTAACTTGTTTGTCAATTTTGTTCGAAGGAGATAATAATGAAAACCTTACAAAAAACATTACTTGCACTAGCAGCTGGTTCTTTATTAAGCGTAAGTGCACAAGCTGCCGTGTCGTATGGCAATGGCTATACTGGCCAACCGTATGTCGGTGTGAAAGTTGGTCAATTTGATCTAGATGTTAATGGTGCTGATGATCCTACCGCGTATGGTGTCTACGGTGGTTACAACTTTGATCCTAATTTCGGTATTGAAGCTGAGTATGTAGGTTCAGACGATGCTGATTATAGAAATGGTGACATTGATGCTAAAACCTATGGCGCCTATGGTACTTACCGCTATGCTTTCCCAAATACTGCCTTATATGCTAAAGGTAAAGTAGGTATTGCTAAAACAGAAGTAGAAGGCGATTATACAACTGCAGGAGTACGTCGTTCTTTCTCAGATGATGACACCAGTCTTGCAGGTGGCGTAGGTCTAGGCTATGCAATCAACCAAGATTTTAACGTTGAAGCTGAATATGCCGTCACTGGTAGTGATGCTGACCTTATGACAGTAGGCGCACATTTAAAATTCTAATGCATGCTTAAGTTACTACTATAAAAATAAAAAACGATCACTTTATGTGGTCGTTTTTTTTGGCTATAACTTTTATTATAAAATTATGTTTGGTACATTATCTATAATCATAACTAATGGTATCATATTGATTTTTAAGAGATTATTTATCATCAAAGTGTGCTACATTAAAAGTTAGAACTGCAAAGGAGGATACGCTGATGATTGAGACTATTTGGATGATTGAACCTTGGCACTGGCTGGTATTGGGTTTTTTATTAATGATTGCTGAGATATTTATTCCTACCTTTGCAAGTCTTTGGTTTGGGGCTGCTGCCGTTATTGTTGCCGCTCTATCATGGCTGCTACCTGTTCCTTTGATATTGCAGGTCATTATCTGGTTAGCGTTGTCAGTATTATTTATGTTTGCTTGGGTTAAGTATATAAAACCATTATCGATAGATCGTACCAAAGCTGGATTGGGTGGCGGGGTAATCATCGGTGAAACTGGTATGATTATAGTTAAACCGCAAGCAGGCAAGTTGGGTGTGGTACGATTTAATGTACCAATTGTGGGTGCAGATGAATGGTCGTGCCGAGTCAATGATGAAACGGTTGAAGTGGGTGATCGAGTTGTGGTAACAGATATAAGCGGTAATGAGCTGATTGTCGCACCAACTAGGCGCATAGAAGCTCAAGCGGTCAATCGTCCCAATATCGCTCCCACTGTTGAGAGTCATTCTGTTGCAGCTAAAGCAAAGGTTGGTAGACTAAACCTCAATAAACCTGGTCTTGATAGAGATCGATTGAAAAAAAAGTTTATGGATAAATAATTTATCGGACGGTTTGATTATTCACATTTAATTAGTAGCATAGAATATTACCTCCTTTTTATCATAGTCATTATTTGTCATACCATACGATACACCGGAGTTGTAAATATTAAATAAATAGGACGTTGCTGCTCCATTTATAGCAATGGTTCAAGGAGAGTGTTATGAATAACATCATAAATAGTATGAATGGTCTGAGTATCGTGATGGTTGTATTGATTGCCCTAGTCATTTTTACCGTTTTTAAAAGCGTGTGTATCGTACCGCAAGGGTACAAATGGGTGGTGCAGCGTTTGGGTAAATACCAGCAAACGCTAGAGCCTGGCTTTAGTCTCATTATTCCCTTCGTGGACAGAATTGCTTATAAGGTCACGACCAAAGACATTGTGCTCGATATTCCCTCGCAAGAAGTCATTACTCGCGATAATGTGGTGATAATCGCTAATGCGGTGGCCTATATCAATATCATGCGCCCAGACAAGGCGGTCTACGGTATCGAAGATTATGAGCATGGTATCCGTAATTTGGTACAGACTTCCTTGCGTTCGATCATTGGTGAGATGGATTTAGATAATGCATTATCTAGTCGCGATGAGATCAAAGCACTACTCAAGCAAGCCATCTCAGAAGACATTGCCGATTGGGGTATTACTCTTAAGACGGTTGAGATTCAGGACATCAATCCATCGCAAACCATGCAAGCATCGATGGAAGAACAAGCAGCAGCAGAACGTCTACGCCGTGCCACAGTGACCCGTGCTGATGGTCAAAAGCAAGCAGCCATCTTAGAAGCCGATGGCCGTCTAGAAGCGTCACGCCGTGATGCAGAGGCGCAAGTGGTACTTGCTAAAGGTTCAGAGGAGTCCATTCGTCTTATTACCGCTGCAATGGGTGACGAAGAGATGCCTATTGTCTACTTACTTGGCGAGCAGTATATCAAGTCGATTCGTCAATTGGCTGAATCTGACAACTCAAAAATGGTGGTATTGCCAGCAGATATCTTAAGTACAGTTAAGGGTATGGTTGGTGATAAGTTAAAAGTTTAACTGCACAAAGACTTTCACAATGTCATAAAAAAGACCTCACTTGAGGTCTTTTTTATAACTGATAATTGGCCCTATGTTTCATGAGCCTAGATGACTTTTGAAAAGCGATCTTTATGTTTTGTCTCAAGATATTCATCAAATACCATGGCCACGTTACGCCCTAATAGGCGACCTTTTGGTAATACACGAATGCCAGCGGCGTCCATATCAACAAGCCTATCTTTTTGCATCTCACCCAATTGTTGAATTTCCTCAATAAAGTAAGTAATAGCATCAATACCAAATTTTTGATTGACGTCTTTAAAGTCAATATAATCGTGACAGAGTAGGTTCATGATGACATATTCACGCAAGCGATCCTTAATAGAGGTTTTGATAACTTTTACCGCTGGCATAACAGCAGGGTTGTTTTGCGCCGCATCAATATTGGCTTGATAGGCTTGTAGATCGGTATCGTTTTGTAGGATGTAGCGGGTATTGGCATTGGCAATTTGACTGATAGATGAAACGCCAAAGCCTAGCAAGTCACAGTCGCCCATGATGGTATACCCTTGAAAATTACGATGCAGCTTGCCTTCGCGCTGTGCGACAGCCAACTCGTCATCAGGCTTGGCAAAGTGGTCGATACCGATATATTGATAGCCCGCCTCGGTCAGTGTATTGATGGTATTGCCAAGCATAGTGAGCTTAGCCGCTGGATCTGGCAGGTCTTCATCTTTAATTTGACGCTGAGCTTTAAAGCGCTCTGGCAGGTGCGCATAGTTAAATACTGACAGACGATCTGGTGACATCTCGATGATACGGCGTACCGTTGTGTCCAAGGTAGCAGGCGTTTGATGCGGCAGACCATAAATTAGATCAATATTAATAGAGTGAAAACCCAATTCACGCGCTTCAGTGAGCACATTTTCAATCAACTCTGCTGAATGCACACGATTGACCGCGATTTGTACGGTCTCGTCTAAATCTTGTACGCCTAAGCTGACACGGTTAAAACCAAGGTTACGCAATACTTTTAAGGTCTTACCATTCAACTCACGTGGGTCAATCTCGATAGAGTAGTCGCCTTCATCTTCAGGTAAAAACTCAAACTGCGTCTGCAAAAACTCCCATAGTTGTACCATTTCTTCATCACGCAAAAACGTCGGCGTACCACCGCCTAAATGTAACTGTTTAACGAGTGGCTTGCTACTATCTTCTGGCGCAGATAATAAGCGACTTTTATGTTTAATCTCTTTGATGAGGTATTGTAGATAATCACCTGAGTCGCTATTTTTTTTGGTGATAATTTTATTACAGGCGCAGTAGTAGCAAAGGTGACGACAAAATGGAATGTGAAAATATAGGGATAATGGAGCACGAGCTTCACGGTTTTGCAAAATTTTTGTTTCAAGACCCTCTGGCATCGGTGAGAACTCTAAAGCGGTCGGGTAGGAGGTATAGCGTGGCCCTGAGCGATTGTATTTATTGATCATCGCTTCATCGAATGCTGGTAGCTGTTTGCTGGTAATGCTGCCGCGCGTACTGGCGTACGGATTATCTGGCTGCATGACATGGCGTACTGTAGTCGGCTGCTCGTTAGCATGATTATAAGGCTGCTGGATGTTTTGTTTTGAATGATCCGTCATGCGACACTCCTCGTTTTGACTATAGTATGGTTAACTGTTGTAGAGTTAACCGCTAACGATGCAAATATCGATTAGTAATTTATTTTAGTAGCGCGTTTTGTACCCATTTTATCCAAAACGACGATAGATAAGAGGGTTGTTTATCGCGTTATTTACAGATAAGTGAACAGTCGCTAGTATAACAAATCCTTACTCGCAGTGGGGAGCTTAATGGATTTTTTAGTATGTTAAATATTGCTTATTTTTTTCAATAAAAAAACCCTAGAATTCATCTAAGGTCTTTTTTATTCGGTTAAATTTGGGTGATATTTATTCTCTTAATTGAATCGCATTACCAACGGCCTGATTGTTGATCTCAGTTTTGCTAAAAGGCATGCGTATCCAGTCCTTAGCAGAGTAACGACGCGTTTGATCACGATGATAAGGTCGCGTCGTATCTGAAGCTTGTGAATAACCTAATAGCGCCTCTACAACGGGACCTTTACTATCAAAGGTTACCGCTTGCATATAAGTGGGGCCGTGGGTGATTGGGCCATATGTGCCATCATCGTTTTGACTTGAGCTTGCGACATTGAAGATACCTTCGCCTCCGAAGCCACCATGCATTGAGATTTTCTCACCGTTTGTGCCTTCATCAATGACGAACTGTAAATCGGCAAGCGTGGCATCAAGTGCAATATTTTTACTATTGTAATAGTTGATAGCGTCGCCTAGAGCAGTACGCGTTTTGTCGTTGATGATTAAGTCACGAGGGGTATTGATAGGATCATTTTTATCAAATGGAGTTTTAAATCCTGCATAACTACTAAACTCAAAGTTGGTCCAGAATTTTCTGAAAACATGAGCGCCTTGGCTATCAAGGTTATTACGACGATCCCAGTTACTCAAGATAGTACAAGCTTGAGTAGCGTCGATGGTACCACCACCAGTTAGAGGCAAGGTCGGAGCAGCTTGACAATCGTCTAAAACATCATCCAGTACCAATTCAGCACCATAACTGCGATTGCCGTAGACAACTTCTTGCATATTATCAAGATTGAAAGTAGTGCCGCCTAGACCATCTGTATTATCCAATCGATCGAATATTTGAGTAAAGGCCATACGAGTACGTGGAGACAATGGCGAGGCATCTTCAGAGAGAGGTAATAACTCACGTCTCAATAACGGTGAAAATCCTGTTAGGGGCTTATCTGCATTACTCAGCCAATAAGAATCGTTTGAGTTAAGCACATAGTCATCACGAATTAAGAACGGTAAATTTGAGCCGCCAAAGATACCTGCTTGCGGTGAATCTGCATCATTACCCCATTCACAAGCGGCAGTACTACCATTGAGCGCAGGTAAGTTTGATGCTATTAAAGCGCCAAGAGCGGGACCAGCATTAGCACTACAGGTTGCTAGTTTTTCTGCGGTCACATTAGGCACGGTTGAGATATCTGCATACAGTGCTTTACCGTAACGGTCGGTTGCGATGGTATTGACAAACCCTAGGCCTAGAATGTTTTGCATTCTATCTTTTAAATCCTCAACGCTAGTTGCCATATTCATACTACGCCACTGATTGAGCGCGCGGGGATTTTCAGAAGCTGCATCGCGAATAGTATAGGCTACATTGCTTGCGTCCCCCCAACCAGGCAGTTGACCGTTTAGCGCTTTGGCATTCAACATAGGTCCATAGTGAGACACATATAACGATTCAACGCGTTCCCTGCCATCTGGCAACTTAACGGTTACCTCAACTTCTTCGATATCACGCTGCTCAAGCATACCGTCGCTATTTAGATAGTTATACTTCATCGGGTCACCGTTTACCAAGCTTAGCTGATAAAGGGTAAAGCGTTTGGCGGTAGAAACCGTGTGACTCCATGCCACATCCTTGTTAAAACCGATATTGATAAAGGGCTGACCTTGTTGGGCTGCCCCCATCACATCCAGCTTACCTGGCATAGTCAGATGAAACTCATAGAAGCGCTGAACACCGCTCCATGGTTCATGCGGGTTACCATAAAGAATACCCTTGTCGGTACCAGTCACATCGCTACCAAACGCATACGCATTACTACCGCCATTTAAGACGTTGATCGTTGTCATATCGAATTCAGGTGCGGATTCGGCTACTGGGTTTGTCGCAGCGCTGCTCATTCTTGAGCTGCCCATCACTACATTTTGCGCTGGCGGTGCAGCTGCTGCGATAGCGCCGACAAAATTAGAGAGTCCACCGCGCAGGTTGGCTTTGCCATAAACTGTCAATAAATCATCGGTAGTGATTTCTCGGACCCATTCAGCATTGGCACAAGCGGGGTCGATATTGGCAGCTCCTGTATCGCGTAAGTACCTACTATATCCTGCCGCATAACCTGTCACCGCATCGATAGTTTCAGGATCTTGAGCCGCTAGGAATTCAGCACGTCGCTCAGGAGAGTTGTACCACGTATAAAATACATCGTTAGCTAAGTTACCTTGATCACCTAGGTACCGCATACTCTCACCGCTAGCGACCACCAGTTCACGTGCCAGGGAGCAGAGGTTGTCCTCGGCGAAAGCATAGCCCACACCGTAGCCTAGACTTTTATAATCATTGGCAGTGATATGAGGTATACCGAACTCGGTACGTTGAATGTCTACGGAGTAAGTTGGTTGAGAAATCGTAAAGTCGTCATTGTCGTCGCCAAAACACCCAGACAGCCCAAAAGAAACTGCGACTGTGAGTAGCGCGAGCCTAGGCACACGCTGATTAAGCATATCAATGCTCATAAGCTTATCCATCCATGGTTAGTTGGTGTGTATAAAGCCGTTAAAAACAATAATTATCGAGCTTTATATGATCAATAAAATCCTTTTATTGCCAATGCTCTTTAGTACTGATGGTCACCTTGTACCAATCAGCCAACGCTAAATATAAGAGCATTTACTCATCATATAACAACATCGGTCATCTACACCAGCGATAAAACACGACATTTGCGCGTTGGTTAATAATACTTTATGATTAATGGCTCTCTATATTAGGAAACGCCGATGTCGTTTGCTCAAGTTTATACCCGTTCGGTCGTGGGCCTACATGCTCCCAAAGTCATCATTGAAGTACATTTGTCCCAAGGCCTGCCAGCATTGACCATCGTAGGTTTGCCAGAAGCTGCTGTACGCGAGAGTAAAGATAGAGTGCGCTCAGCCATTCTTAATTCAGGATTTCAATTTCCCAATCGCCGTTTGACCATTAACTTAGCCCCAGCAGACCTGCCCAAAGAAGGTGCTAGGCTAGATTTACCGATCGCTATCGGTATTTTGGCAGCCAGTGATCAGATTGATCCAGAGTCTCTGTCAGAGTTTGAGTTCATCGGCGAGCTTGCGCTCAATGGGGAGCTTCGGCAGGTGACAGGCAGCTTAGCAGTAGCACGCGCGATCAAAGCGGAAGCGTTGGCCTTAAAATCGTCAAAAGCATCTAAACCGTCAAAAAACAATGAGCTGCCACTGACTGAGCAATGGCAAGAACCACAAACCGCAGAGTTAATCGTACCGATGGACAATGGTGCTGAAGCTAGCCGTGTCGATGGTGTCACGATATTGGCCGC
The DNA here is from genome assembly GCF_051847555.1 of Psychrobacter sp. 1Y4. Classification (NCBI taxonomy): domain Bacteria; kingdom Pseudomonadati; phylum Pseudomonadota; class Gammaproteobacteria; order Moraxellales; family Moraxellaceae; genus Psychrobacter; species Psychrobacter sp. 1Y4. The sequence goes on from NZ_JBPYDE010000005.1 coordinate 228,387, forward strand.
CCAAAACTTAAAAGCTGTCTGTGATCATCTACAATCACTAACAGACTCCAGTGCTACAGATAGGCGTTTAGAGGTGGTCCAGTCTAAACCTACACAGCAACACCTTGGCTATTCGGTAGACTTGGCGGATGTCAAAGGTCAGCATCATGCTAGGCGCGCGCTAGAGATTGCCGCAGCGGGTGGTCACTCGCTGTTATTTACAGGACCACCTGGCTCAGGCAAGACATTGATGGCATCACGGCTACCGACTATCATGCCGGATTTAAGTGATGAAGATGCGCTAGAAGTGGCGAGCACCTATTCAGTTGCAGACAGCGACTACGATTATGGCACACGGCCATTTAGACAAGTGCATCACACTATATCAGCGGTGGCGTTGGTCGGCGGAGGCTCACGTCCCAAGCCTGGTGAGATTACGCTTGCTAATAAAGGCGTGTTATTCCTTGATGAATTACCAGAATTCGATCGTACCGTGTTAGAAGTATTGCGCCAGCCGTTAGAAGCCAAGCAAATCACGATTAGCCGTGCCAACTCGCAAATGACCTTTCCGGCAAATTTTCAATTGGTGGCGGCGATGAACCCTTGTCCATGCGGCTACGATGGTGACGGAACAGGGCGCTGTCGTTGTCGTCCTGAACAGATCAAGCGCTATCAAGACAAACTATCAGGTCCGCTACTAGACAGGATAGATCTACATATTACCGTACCAGCGTTACCGATTGCAGACTTGCAAAACGCTCAGGCTGGCGAAGCATCCGAACAAGTACGCACGCGAGTAGCCGCTGCGCATAAGCAGCAATTACAGCGGCAACAGAAAGTAAATAATGAGCTAAGCCCTAGTGAGATTGATAAATACATTCAGCTAGGAGAGGGCGAACAGCAGCTATTACAGATGGCACAGCAACGTCTAAATTTATCTGCTCGTGGCTATCATCGGGTATTGCGAGTCGCGCGTACCATTGCCGATCTTGCCGATAGTATTGATATTACCAGTGCTCACGTATCTGAGGCACTAAGCTATCGTGGTAAGTGATTTGTTATTAAGTTAAAACAGCCCAATAATATTACCAGCATCATCCAAATCAATATATTTAGCTGAAGGGGTTTTAGGCAGGCCGGGCATTTTCATAATAGGTCCACAGATCACCAAGATGAAGCCTGCGCCAGATAAGATACTGATATCGCGTACATGAACTTTAAAACCAGTAGGCCGACCAAGTAGCTTGGCATTATCACTAAGTGAATACTGAGTTTTGGCGATACAAATCGGCAGCTTATCGAGATTAAGGGCTTCTAGGCGGCGTATTTTAGCCTCAGCCAGACTGCTGATATCAATATCATCTGCCCCATAAATTCGCTGTGCTATCGTACAAATTTTCTTTGCAATACTATGGTCATTGTCATAAGCCAAACGAAATTGGCTGGGTTTATGACGGTTGTCATGGAGCAAACTTAGCAAAGTTTTTGCTAAATCTTCACCACCAGCGCCGCCTTTCTCCCATACTTGTGTTAGCGCAACTTCCACGCCTCTTACTAGGCAAGCTTGTCGCACCAATTCAATCTCAGCGTCGGTATCACTGGCAAACTGGTTAATGGCGACAACTACAGGCAGCCCATAGACTTCCTGCATATTTTCGATATGCTTCATAAGATTGGGCAGACCACGCTCAAGTGCGATTAAGTTTTGATCAGTGAGCGTGTCTTTAGTTACGCCACCATTATATTTTAATGCGCGAATGGTGGCGACGATAACGACTGCATCTGGCGTCAGCCCTGACAAACGACACTTAATATCAAAAAACTTTTGCGCCCCAAGGTCAGCGCCAAAGCCTGCTTCGGTGAGTGTATAGTCTGCTAAATGCATGGCAACTTGGGTTGCGATAACGGAGCTACAACCGTGGGCGATATTGGCAAATGGCCCACCGTGGACGATGGCAGGTGTGCCCTCAATCGTTTGTACAAGGTTGGGTTTTATAGCTTCTTTTAGGAGTACTGCCATGGCCCCATGAGCGTTAAGGTCTTTGGCGTAGATTGGCTGTTTTTCTTTATTGGAAGCTATTAGGATATTGCCTAGGCGCTGTTTTAAATCGTTCAAGTCTGTCGCTAAGCAAAAGATAGCCATCACTTCAGAAGCAACGGTGATATCAAAACCATCCTCACGCATCACGCCATCAGTAGTTTTGCCAATGCCGCTGATAATATTGCGTAATTGACGATCATTCATATCGACTGCCCGACGCCAGAATACTTGTTTGGGATCGATATTGAGCGCATTACCTTGATAGATATGATTGTCTAATAGCGCCGCCAGCAGGTTATTTGCCGCCCCAATCGCATGAAAGTCACCGGTAAAATGCAGGTTGATATCTTCCATGGGCAGTACTTGCGCGTAACCGCCACCAGCTGCGCCGCCTTTAATCCCAAATACTGGACCGATGGATGGCTCACGTATGGCAACCGCCGTTCTCTCACCGCTGTTTTGTTGCTCATGTATGCGGTTTAAAGCATCAGCTAAGCCGATAGTGACCGTAGTTTTACCTTCGCCGGCGGGTGTTGGATTAATCGCAGTGACTAGTATCAACTTGCTCTGCTTGGCCTTAGCTGGCATGGCAAACACATCGGCTGGATTTATTTTTGCTTTATAATGTCCGTACGGTTCGATATGAGTGGCTGATAAACCAAGTTTTTGTGCAATGTCATTGATAGACTGTAAGGTAACATTTTGGGCGATGGCAATATCGCTAGGTACGGTCATATCAAAGGTCTCGTTGCAGAATGCAAGTGCGTAGGGTAAAGGGTTATTTGCTTAGTGTTTTAAATGTTGTAAACACACTAAAGCTTAATTCTTCAAAAGGTATTCAACCAAGGTAGCAAAGTCATCAAATGCTCGAGTAGGATTTAGCTCCCGAATGTCTTGCCCGTAGTTATAACCATAAGACAGCCCAAGGGTGTCCATATTGGCATTTTGTCCGGCTAATATATCGTTTCTTGAATCACCAATCATGACTGCTTGATCTGGGGTGACATTTAACGTGTCGCAGACATAGAGTAGCGGCGCGGGGTCTGGTTTTTTAACGGGCAGGCTATCACCGCCTAAGACTTCTACAAACACATCCTGCCAGCCAAAGGATTGTAAGATTTTGGGGACGAAACGAATGGGCTTATTGGTTACTAATGCCAACGTATAGCCTGCAGCTTTGAGTTTTTTTAGTCCGTTATCTACATCTGGGTAGGCAACGGTTTTGCTACCGCTAATATTGCTGTAAGCGGCAAAGAATACTTCCTCTGCATGATCGGCTTCCTCGACCGTCAATTCACCTTCTAACACTTCTATCTTCCCTACCAACGCGCGTTCAACCAACATTCTTGAGCCATTGCCGACCCAATTGCGTATGGTGTCGAGAGAGTAGGTCTCTTTGCCAAGCGTGGTTAGCATAGCGTTGGTTGCATCGGCCAAATCTGGCACACTATCAATCAAGGTGCCATCAAAATCAAAAATTAGCAGTTGCTTATCCATTATTCCTCGCTACTAGAAGTATTGCATTCGTTTTTTAAGTTATTAGATTTAAATTTTAGGTTTTCGTTCTGTCTTACCATAGCACAGCAAACTATTAAAACTAACTGTTACTGGGGTTTTTAATAGCTGACTTTTAACATATGCTATTCAACCTCTTTATAGCGCGCGCGGTGTTCCTTTTTCATCTTTAGATAGGTTTCGTTTTCGCGGCATTCATCCCATTTTTGTTTAAAAATACGGGCAGATTCTGCTTTGATAGGATCTTCCTCTTGCCGTGGTAGCTCTTCGCGCCCATGGGCCCCGCTTTGGCCTTTTTTATCATCAGGTACTGGTCCCTTATACTTTTTGCCGCCTTTATGATTGGCGTAGCGACGCGCGCGGGTATAGCCCATTTGAATAAATTTGCGCGCCATATCTGCACCGACAAAGTCATCATCCGCCAGATAATCTAAAAACATCTGATAAATAGTCTCGCTACTTTCTGTCGCAATATCAGGCGTGGCAAAGCGCCAGTGCGGTAGGATTTCAGACTTGTAAGGTTCTACCAGTAATACGCCTTGTTCACCGCGACCGACGCGATACAGCTCAGGCTGTGCACGCAAGTCTAAGTTTTTATAATCCAAATCATAATCAAACTCTCTCATAGTCTTTCCTTATTCATAGTCATTTTTTTAGTATTCAGCTGTCAAATTTATCATTATCAATACTATCGAGTATACTGAGCACAGCGGTCTAAAAAACAGCACAAAAATGTTATGCAACCGTGACAGTAAGCGTTTAGCATAAGAAGCGTCATTAGTAGAATCAATCATTGGGCAGGTCTGAGTAGGTAGATGTCATGACAGTTAGTAAAAATATCGTAAATAAAAGCAGTCTAGCTAGCTCGACTTTTACGATGTCATTAAAACGTGCATTCATACTATTAGCGCTGCTGCTTATAAGTGTGCTAAGCACTAATACTGCTCATAGTGCGTGGTTTGAGCGTTTGATACCGCAAGGAGAAAGTTATACAGTACGCGAGACAGATCGTGATTTGGCGTTTGTGATTGATGGTTTTATCTATGATGCGCGTACGTCTTGTTTTTTAGCAGTGGGCGATCGGGTGATATTTTTTGAAGGGCGGCATGGTATTGATTACCGCGCGACGATTTATGATTTGGACTCGCGTGAGCGCTGTCAGCTGCTCTTACGCGGCCGGTTGTATCAAGAATAGATCGAACCAAAAATTAAACATAAAAAAAGCCCCAAACATTGCTGTTCGGGGCTTTTTAGAATTCGTCAAACGAATGGTGGCTCGAGGCAGGATCGAACTGCCGACACACGGATTTTCAATCCGTTGCTCTACCTACTGAGCTATCGAGCCGTCTCGTTGAGGTCGCTATTAAACTAAATATACGCGTTGCTGTCAAGCTATTTTTGCATAATTATGAGAAAAGCTTAAAAATAGGTGGGTATAAGCAGTCAAAATAAAGACAATGTTACTTTTGCTCACTCTTTAACACGCAGTAGCTCATACTCGCTCATAATACGATGAATGTCTGTATCAACAGGGACAAACTCACGAACACCTTTTTTAACCTCAGCATCATAGACCAATTTAATAAACTTAGCATCAATGGCGCGGCCTTTATTTTGCGGGTGTACGGTCAAATACTGCAAGCGCTTGGCATTGGTTTGCCCGTCATCGAAGCAGGCTACCGCAGCGATGGGTTTATCATTAAACATACCGACGTATAAATATTGCCCACGTTTAAAACCTTGCGTAACGATATTTAATACTTCTATGCCACTAGGCTGCGTATCATCGCTATCATATAAGGCATGCAAGCGCTCAGATAACTCATTTTCACGCGCAGGTTTTTTGATGAGTGGGGCATCCAAGCTATTGATGGCAATCGCTTCTAAAGGCATAGTTGGTTCCTAGTAAATTGATATAGCATGGCGTTGTAAAGTCGGCGCAGGTAATGATTGATAAAACTGAATTCACTATTTTAGCAGAATGACATGATTTTGTACGCGGTTTAACGCTTGGTCATGGCGGTAAATGGTAGGGTTTGCTATGATAAGGTTATTATTTTTTAACGTTATTAATAATAACTAGTTTTTTTGACTATTTGTGTTTTATCGTTCTCACATTTGGACCTCGCCGGGCTTTTTTAGGCCTGTTTTTATTGTTTGCTTTTCATTGATAGAGAGTAGCCATGACAACTGATTCAAACTTAAATCTACACGGCCGCCCAGCACGCACGGCCACCGTTGAGCGCAATACTGCTGAGACGCAAATCACTTGCACAGTCAATCTTGATGGAACCGGTCAAGGAGTTGTCGATACTGGCGTGCCATTCTTAGATCATATGCTTGATCAAATTAAGCGTCATGGTTTGTTTGACCTTGACATCAAATGTACTGGCGATACTTACATCGATGATCACCACAGCGTCGAAGATACGGGCATTACCCTTGGGCAGGCATTCAATAAAGCACTTGGCGATAAAAAAGGCATCCGTCGCTACGGACATTTTTATGCGCCACTTGACGAGTCATTGACCCGTGCCGTTGTCGATCTTTCAGGTCGCCCTGGGTTACACATGGACATTCCGTTTACGCGCTCGCACGTGGGTACTTTCGATGTTGATCTATTTAGTGAGTTTTTCTATGGCTTGGTTAACCACTCGTGGATGACCGTGCATTTAGACAATCTCAAAGGTAAAAACAGCCATCATCAGATCGAATCTACCTTTAAAGCTTTTGCTCGTGCGCTACGTATGGCGTGTGAATATGATGAGCGTGCATTGAATACGCTACCGTCGACCAAAGAGGCGTTCTAGATGAGTAGAGCTACTAAAATTGCACTATTAGATTATGGCATGGGTAATTTGCACTCTGCTGGCAAAGCACTATCAGCAGTAGGCGCAGACGTCTCTATCACCAATGACCCAAAAGTCGTCGCTGCTGCCGACAAAATCGTTTTCCCCGGTGTCGGAGCCATGCGCGATTGCATGATTGGTATGCATGAAGCGGGTATTGATGAGGTCGTGCGTGATGCGATATTTAACAAGCCTGTGATGGCTATCTGTGTCGGTATGCAGGCGTTGTTTGAGCAGTCGGCGGAGAATGGTGGCACGGACTGTTTGGGCATCTTAAATGGCACGGTAGAAGCCTTTGACCCGGCGTGGACGGACGAGCAAGGCGCGACGATTAAAGTGCCGCACATGGGCTGGAACACGATTACGGAGATGGATACTAGCCACCCGTTATGGAATGGTATTGAGGACAACGCGCATTTTTACTTTGTACATAGCTATTACTGTGCGCCTGCCGATAGCGCACAAGTAGCGGCGGTATGTGACTATGGGCAGCCATTTTGCGCCAGCGTTATCCAAGACAACTTATTCGCCACCCAGTTCCATCCAGAAAAAAGCCATACTGCTGGCTTGCAGCTGTTAAAGAATTTCGTCGAGTGGGATGTGTAGATAGGTAGTAAACATAAATTGCATACTTGCTTCAGAATAGGGTAGATTATCGTTTGTATAATCTGCCCTTTTTATTATCCGTTATTTTTATTATTCATTTTTAGTTATCGTTGTTTAATGATACGCTCAATTATTTTTTGCTCGCTTATACTTGGAATATCTCAGTGGACTTTACCGCCTTTAAAATTGATATCATCGACATAACAGGATTGGCCAAAGATGCGCTGCATATTTATGTTGGCGTCGGCGTCTATCTGCTTTGTCTACTCATACTGCTGCCTATTATCAAAAAGCAAGGTATTCGATCATTCATCGCATTGATCGTGGTGACGGGTGTTGCTCTATTGGGTGAGTATTTGGACAACCGTCATATCATTAGACCAAGAGGGTTTTTGGCATTAGGAATGGTAGATATCAAGGCAAGTTTTCATGATTTGGTGAATACTTGCTTAGTACCTTACGTGCTACATGCATTAAATAAGTGGACAGCCATCTTTCGACCAGCCAATAAACCTGCCTCATTGACCAAACGCCATAAAAAAACGGACTATTAAACAGTCCGTTTTTTTTTGCTATTTGAGCTTATGATTTTAGCAGCTAATCTTATTTTTTGGCCTCATCATACAGCTCACGTACGACTTCACCAATCACTGCAATCCCTTTCTCCAAAGTGTCTTCATCCGCCGCAATACTCATGCGAATACATTCGTGCGCGTGCTGATAGTCGTTGACATCAACCCCAGGGAAGAAGTACTCACTTGGTACAATAAGCGTGCCTTTTTCTTTTAGGCGCTCGTATAGATCCAGCGTGCTAATCGGCAAGTCTTTAAACCACAACCAGAAAAATATCGCGCCTTCAGGCTTATGAATAACCAGCGGATAATCACCCAAAGCTTCTTTTAATAGCTTCACAGCGAGTTTTGCTTGCTGCTGATAAAACGGCTTAACTTCATTATCAGATAACTGCTTGATACGATCGTTTTCTACCAGTGGTGTGGCAATCGCTGCACCAAAGCGTGTCGGTGCTAGATTGACCACGGCATTCATCGCGCTGACCGCTGCGATCACTTTCGCATCGGCGACAATGATACCGGTACGCACACCAGGCAGACCGATTTTGGACAGGCTAAAGCACAGAATGGTATTGTTATCCCAGCTTAATTGCGCGTCAGAGTAGATGATATTGGGGAAGGGCATACCGTAGGCGTTGTCGATAATCAGCGGTACGTCATAGCGCTTGGCAATCTCGGCTAAGTGTGCCATTTCCTCATCAGTCAACACGTTACCCGTTGGATTGGTCGGACGTGAACAGCAAATTGCGCCGATACGACCTTCTTTTAACGCTGGCAAGTTCTCTAATGCCTCAAAATCCACCCGATATTTAAAGAAGCCTTCTCCGCCATCATGCGTGACTTCATCGATATGCGGCAGGACAGCCATGAAGTGTTGACCATCGATGTGTACGTCGCTATAGCCGATGTATTCAGGCGTGAGCGGCAATAGAATCGATTTATCGACAGACTCATTCTTTTCATCAATGAAAGCACCGCCAAATAGGTTAAACAAGAAGAAAAAAGCATTTTGCGAGCCATTGGTCAGGGCGATATTTTCCGCGCTCAGATTCCAATCATAATGACGGTTAAAAAAGCCAACTAAGGCATCAATAAATTCAGCATCACCTTGCGGGTTGGAGTAGTTTGCCATGCTAATAATGGCGCTACTATCAGGATCACTAGCGTTACTGTCATTACCAAGCGCTTGGTAAGTCTGCAAAAACAACTCATTCACCGCATCAATTTTGGCAGGATTACCACCGCCTAACATATTGACTGGCTGATCGCTTTTGAGCGCATCGCCCAAATCATCCATCAATTGTGAGATGCCAGTGGGCTGGGTGAATTTTTGACCGAACTTTGAGAATTTCATAAGACTACCATGCTGTTTTGGAGAGGTGTAAGAGGTTATTCATTGATAAAGTTGGGCTAGTATATCAAATGAGGGCTACGAAGGGAGTAAACAACCTTGCTTGATGCCGCGCTTAATATATAGGAGCTTGTCCGATATCGAACAAACGCTAACACAGCGTCCACCGCAACCCTTATATAGTAAGTGCTAAATTACAGACCCACTACTATTAAAAAAGGAGTCCTTATGAAAGCCGTATTACTTGATGAAAAAAGATTTGTCGCCGACCTTGCACGACCTACCCCCGAAAAAATAACCGACTACGTTACCTTTGAAGAAACCCCACAAGACAATAAAACCATCATTGAGCGCTGTCAAGACGCCGACATCATGATTAATGGCTCCCTACGTATCGAGCGTGAAGTGATTGAGGCGCTACCCAATCTCAAGCTCATCCAGCTCCTCTCTGTCGGCTCCAACCACATTGACAAACAAGCCTGCGAAGACAATGACGTCACGCTCCTCAACGCACCAGATTTTGCCAGCGCCACCGTCGCCGAGCACACCATGATGCTACTACTCAGCGCCATGCGTGCCAGTATCAATTACCACAACAAAGTCAAAAGTGGCGAATGGAAGGAGAAGGGGCGAGCCGACATCATTGATGCTGAGGCCATTGACCTTGAGGGCTTAACCATCGGTATGATTGGTATCGGTGACATTGGCAAGCGGATTACCAAGCTTGCTAAAGCCTATGACATGAATGTCCTATGGGCAGAGCGCCAAGGTCGCCAGCCTCGTAATGACGACTACACCGACTTTGAAACCGTCCTTAGTAAGTCCGATGTCATCACCATACATTGCCCGCTCACCGAGGAAACCAAACATCTCATTAACCAAGATACCCTAAGCAAAATGAGCAAAAAACCGCTACTGGTCAACGTCGCCCGTGGCAAGATTGTCGATAGCGAGGCCTTAGCTAGCGCAGTCAGACAAGAGCAAATACTCGGCTATGCCACCGACGTATTTGAACAAGAACCTGCCGGCGAAAATGATCCGATTGTCCAGCTCGCCAATGAAGGTCATCCTCGCATCATTCTAACCCCGCATATGGGTGCCGGAAGCCGAGCCTCGCAAGTCAAGCTATGGAAGATAATCACTCGGCAAATCAATGACTTTATTGAAAATAACTAAGATTAAAGTGATTGGGATTAAAATAAATGAGATGGGGATTGAGAGGGTTTTGGTCTGAGGCTTTAGATACTGGGGGTTTTGGAGCTAATCCTGCTTTTCGCTTGTAGTTGGCAGTCTGCGGCGCACAGCACCTAGGCACAGTAGCGTTCCAACGTCCGAGCGATCACTCCTGTGCAAGGTGCTGTAAGCGCCACAGTCCACCAAGCTACCGCTGCAATCAGGGCTAAAAAGCCTTGCTATGGCAAGGTTCACTAGGGTAATCAAAATCTTAACTTGAGTTTGGACGGTAGGGTGCGTTGTACGCACCGCTAGATTAAACAATCTATAAATTTAAACAGATTCTGTCAAAGGATGGCTATTTATGCGATTTTCGAAGTTAAGAATGGCTTTGTCTGACCAAGTTTTGAGAATTTTATAAGGTTACCATGCTGTTTTGGCAGGGGTTATCATGTTATTTAATTAATAAAGTGGCGCTAGTATATTAAATGACGGCTACAAGGTGAGCAAACCGCATTGCCGATTTGTCCCAACAGCAATCCACATTCAGCACTATACCTTTACCATCTAGAAAATACCTTGACAGAGGTAGAATAAATACTTTACCCTCTCAAGTAGAGTGTTTATTCTACCTGAGAGGATTCTGTTATCAAAGAAGATATTGCCATTAAGCTTGAGAAAGCTTTTAGCCAACATGGTTTCGCTGAGCCAAGTGTTGCTCAGCTAAAAACTGCGTGTAACGTCAGCCTGCGAACACTATACAAATACTATCCCTCTAAAGAGATGATGGTCGTTGGTGCATTGGATTATCGCCATCAAAGATACCTAGACTTTTTGCTCAATGAATCACCTCCCCCTGGCATAGCGTCTATTACTCATGTTTTTAACAAGCTCGAACAATGGATGCAAGAATTCGCCCCACACGGCTGTATGTCTATGAATGCCATAGCGGCTTTTCCTGACGATCCAGTGATTGCCAACTCAGTAAAAAAACACAAGCAAAAAGTCCAACATTTTTTGGGGCAACAAAGTCAGAGAGAAGATCTTGCGACCGCTATTTTTTTGCTACATGAAGGCGTATCAAGTGCATGGCCTGTATTAGGCAAGAAAGCCATCACCTCAGCACAAACCGCACTATCACAACTTTTAAAGGAAAATAAACAATGAAAGTTATCCCAAAGACGATGAAAGGTGTCCAGCTTATCGGTCATGGTGGCCCAGAGATGCTCGAATACCGTGATGATATTCCAGTACCTACTCCCACTTCAAATGAAGTACTCATCCAAGTTTCTGCTGCTGGGGTTAACAACACTGATATCAATACTAGAACGGCATGGTACTCAAAGGGAGATAGCAGTAGCGCTGATGCCAGTTGGTCTGGCAGTGCCTTGAACTTGCCTCTTATCCAAGGTGCAGATGTTTGCGGCACTATAGTAGCGGTCGGTAATAATGTTAGTCGCGAACGTATTGGAGAACGAGTTCTAATTGAACCTTGCCTGAGCGAAATCAATGGTCAAATACTGGATTCATTTGGTTACTATGGCTCAGAATGTGATGGTGGATTTGCTGAATATACAGTAGTCGCTGCCAAACATGCCTATGCGGTAAATAGTACGCTCTCTAATATCGAACTGGCGTCCTTCCCCTGTTCGTATTCCACTGCTGAGAATATGCTGACGCGAGCGAACGTTTCGTCAGATGATAAGGTATTGATATCTGGTGCTTCAGGAGGGGTTGGGTCGGCAGCAGTCCAGCTTGCTAAAGCACGCGGTGCTTATGTTATTGCTATTACCAGTCCAAGCAAAAATCAACAACTTCTGGATTTGGGAGCGGATCAAGTGATATCACGTGATGATGACTTGATCGAGATATTAGGCGAAAACTGCCTTGATGTCGTCATCGATTTGGTCGCAGGAAAGCAGTGGCCTGAGTTTTTACGATTACTAAAACCAAGAGGTCGATATGCTGTATCTGGTGCGATTGGAGGAGCATTGGTTGAGCTAGATATCAGAACACTTTATCTAAAAGACTTAACTTTTTATGGCTGTACTTCCCTTGAGCCTGAAGTATTTCAGAACCTCGTTAACTGTATCGAACAACGTAAGATAACCCCAATCGTTGCGTGCACCTTTCCACTAAAAGAGATACATACCGCTCAAGAGGTGTTCTTGGAAAAGAAGCATGTCGGTAAGATTGTTTTGAAAGTTACTCAAGAATGACCATACGCTAACAATAAATAAGGAGCTGTAGTAGATAAGCACTATACTAGACTGCTGAAATGAAGATAACCCATCATAAATTAAGTAAAAAACCACGGTTAAGATTGCTAGAACAGAGGCTGATTTACTTAATATTCAGCAGAATGCAGCAGCACTTTTCTACCATAAAACAAGACTCGTTATAGAGTATTATTTATCTCTTGAAGAAAATGACATTAAGAAGCATTTGCACTTATTTTTAAAAGAGTATGAGTTTAGATTCAATTATAGCTCACCATCTAATCAGCTGAAAACTCTGAGAAAATGGTGTGATATTTAATCTTTATCTACTACAGACTCTTTTGATTTTTTCTAAGAGCATTGCCTAAGTAGTTTAGGGAATGATAAATCTCCAGTAAAAAACTCTAAATCATCGCCCGAACCCTCGCCATAATCCCGCGTCCAATCACCAACCTCACATAGATAATGGCAATTGCAAACAGCAACATGATTAACGCTGCACCGCCAATAGCCAAGCTTGTCCACGGCACACTAAATTGTAGATTAAACCACTGCGTGATAGCAGCCCATGCGCCAACGCTGGCGATAACGACCGCAAAGGTCGCTGCGCTAATACCAAGCACGCCCAGCTCTAGGATATTGAGCATGTAAAGGTCGCGTTTTTGCATACCGAGTAGTCTAAATGACGCGCTGTCCTTCATACGATCTTGCGAGGTAGAGAGCAGCGAGCTGATCAACACCATGACCCCCGTGAGTAGGGCAAGCAAAGTGAACACATAGACCAAGCGGCTCATTTGTACCACCAGCTCTTGGATTTGCTCAGCGATTGCCGTACCGTCAATGGTGGTGACCGCAGGAAACTCGCGTACTAATTTGCCTTGTAGCTCTGGAATCGTATCTTCTGATACGTGGGCAGTAGCAAACTGGATTTGCGGGGCAGCAGATAAAACAGATGGCTCAAACAAGAAGTAAAAATACGGGCTTGGGCCACGCTCATAGCGCGTGCGAATACTAGTAATCTGCCCGATGATTTCGATACCTTGAACGTTAAAGACCACTTCATCGCCCATGCCGACATTGAGCATGCTGGCAGCAGTGTCTAAGATAGATAAGGGTTTGACTTGCTGATCGGCATCATCGATAGGCGTATACAGCGCGTCGTCTGTAAGCGAGTCAACGATATACTCGGTCTCCATGACCGTATCTGTATAGCTTAAGTTAAACACCCGCGTAGGATCATCGAAGCCATCCTCAGGTTCGATGTCTTTTGCCACCACGTCATTGGCCGTCTCCACACGGGCACGAATCACCGGATAATAGGTAACGGGTGCCTCAATGATGGTATCAATCTTATCATGCTGATCGCTCTGCACATCGAGCAAAAACAGATTGGGCGCGTCTTCAGGATAGGCATTAATAAACTGCGCATTGATACTGTGATTAAGTGTGGTGATGAGCGTTAGCACCGCGACCGACAGTGATAAGGTGACAAAGAACAGCGCGGATTGGTTGCCTTTACGCGCCAGATTATGAATAGCGATACGCTGCATCCAGCTGACCTTAGTGTTGCTTGCCAATTTCGCCAGTAGCCAGAGCCAACCACGCGCCAGTAGCCAAAATATCGCCACCAGTACGATTAAGCCGCCTAATAGCTGCGCTCCTAACGACAGCGAACCCACTTCATAAGCAAAGAAGGCATATAGCCCTGCCAGCACCAAGCCATACCATAGTAACGGTACGCGTCGATACCAAGGCAGGTCTCTAGTCTGCGTACTCGCACCTTGGTTGAGGAGGGTAGCAGGCTTAGTGGTGTTTAGTGTACTCAGGCCGCGCTGCGCAATCAGTAATGTTAAGACTAAGGCAATTGTCACGGTCTTGATGGCACTGATTGGATTGATGGCAAGACCCACATCGGCAGGCAAGATAGCCACTAGATAAGGCTGACCAACTTTGAGTAAGCCTAGGCTTAATATCACTGCAGCAACACAAGCGACAGCAGTCGTGACGATAAGCAGCTGATAGTAACTGCGCTTAAGTGAGCCGAGCGGCTCGCCTAATGCCAAGCGAATGGCGTTATTGGACTGCTGCTTGGTGACAAACGCGCTAATGACACCGTACATGGCGACCGCAGAGAGTAGTAATACCGCGATGACCAACAATTTTAAAAACATCAATACATTGTCAGAGATACGCGAGACCGAAGTATCGGCTGACACAGCGTCAGACAGCTCAATATCAGGATAATTGGTCAGGATATCTGTGAGCGCATCTTGCTGTGTGTTTATCAGCTCTAAGTCGCCTGCTATCTCGATACGATAGTTTATGCGGCTGCGTTGTCCTAATAGATTGGTTGACGGGAGTGCATCTTGCTTCATCAACACACGGCCACCAAAACCAAAGGTAGTTAGCGGTCGATCAGGCTCTTTTGTCAGTACATCATTGATCATGAATTGCGCATCGCCAATGGTGATACGGTCGCCGACTTCGGCCTGTAGACTACTGAGCACTTCTGGCGCGACGATCACACTGTCAGATGTTAGCTGCTCCCATAGCGGCTGTCCTGAGGCAAGCTCGGCTGTACCGTATAAGGGATACGACGGCGAGACGGCTTTGACGCTGGCAAGCAAGGTTTGCTCATCATTGACCAGCATGGCGCTAAACTGATAGTCATACACCGTCTGTGTATTAGGGATAGTTTCTACCTGCGTTAGTACTTCGCTTGGCCAGTCTTGCTTACTATTTAGGATGAGATCCCCACCAACGAGCGCGCGCTGATTGTCATTGATATAGCTATCGACAGACTGCTGCACAGAGTCGAGGGTCAGGTAGGTAGCAAGCGATAGCGTGAGCGTTAATAAAAACAATACAGGATATACCCAGCGCTGCCACCAGCTACGACTGAGTGCTTGCGAGCCTAAATCGCGATTAAAAAGCTGGCTTATCATGCCACTGGAGTAATTTGACTCTTTATCCATATTATCCATTAACTGTCGACCCATCTATCATACCGTCATGCATAGTAATGACGCGATCTGCCATGTCAGCAAGCGCAGGATCGTGAGTCACGACGACCAGTGCTGACCCCGTCTGCTGGCGCAGGTCTAATAATAAGTTCATGACTTGATCGGCATTTTGCTCATCAAGGTTGCCTGTTGGCTCATCAGCGAACACAATTTTCGGCTGCGATACCAGTGCCCGTGCTACAGCGGTACGCTGCTGCTCACCGCCTGATAGTTGATTGGGCAGACTGTCACGTCTATGACCTAAGTCGACGGCTTCAATCAATTCGTTGACGCGTGCTTTATTCGGACGCCGCGCAATATCAAGCGGAAAGGCAATGTTTTCCGCCACCGTCAAAGTTGGTAGTAAGTGAAACGACTGAAAGACAAAGCCCATCTCACGCTGACGAATGACCGCCAGCGCATCTTCATCAAGACTGCTTAATGTCTGTCCAGCCAGCTCAACCGAGCCGCTATCAGGATAGTCTAGTGCAGCAAGTAGACCCAGCAGAGTGGATTTACCCGAGCCTGATTTACCCATAATGACCACAAACTCGCCAGCATCGACATGGATACTCACGTCTTTGATAATAGACAGTGATTGCTCACCGACTTGCACGGTTTTGTTGAGATGCGTGGCGGTAAGTAAGGCTTGCTGTGCAGAATTGGATGTAGATTCTGTTGATAATGATGCTACAGTTGAGTTTGATAAGGTCATTACATAGTCTCAGTTGACGTAGGGTCTGTTACTTGTGCTGGCTCGTTAGGTATCTTAGTCAGTCGAATCAGTTGTTTTCAGTCTCTACCATTGCTTCAAGCTTGGGCGCTAAGATTGGCAGGATGTTATCATTGACGATAATTGTGTAGCCATCTTTGGTTGGATGAATGGCATCGGCTTGGTTGAGCTCAGGGTCTCCGCCCACACCATTTAAAAAGAACGGAATCAGCGTGACGTTCATATCTTTAGCGATGCGAGGATAAATTGCGGCAAACGACTCTACATAGTCAGAGCCAAGATTGTCATAAATCTGCATGCCACCCAAGATGACTTCACTGCCGTTGTCTTGCAAATGTTTAGCCGCGGTACGGATGTTATCTTCAACGGTTGCGACGTCAATACCACGGATAGCGTCATTAGCGCCAATAGTCAGTATGGTAATATCAGGCTTGGTTTGTGTTACCCAGTCTAAACGATTGACCAAGCCCGTACTGGTCTCACCGCTAAGACCTGAATTGATAACTTTGACATTCTTATAGCCCATGTCCTTTAGCGTTACTTCTAACTGGGCAGGGTAATTGTCATCAGGGTTTACGCCCAAGCCTTCGGTCAGAGAGTCGCCAAGTGCTAAAATAGTAATAGGTTGCTCAATCGCCACGACATTGTCTTGTTCAGTCGCTGTTTCACGTGAAACCTTGTTAGTAGTATCGTTAATGGCTTCTGTTTGAGAAGCATCTACTACAGGCTCGTTCGCGTTAGCACTAGTAGTATCAGCATCATCGGCTGGACTACAAGCCACTAGTGCTAAGCTGGTCAATAGCGCTAAGCTAAGTTTCTTTGATAAAAATTTAGATAAATAAGGCTTTATTAAAGGCAATGACATAGGGGTTCCGTTAGATATTTCTGGGCATTATCTGTTTTATATTAGGGCGGGCTTAACATTCACAAGTAGTTGTTGCTCTAGGTTAATTAACCGACTTTTTCTACAGTTGATTCAATCTAAAAGTGTTAATGTGCGACTGGTATAAATTTTCCTTGCTTGCTGTGCGACTTCGTCACTCCAGAGGCCGCGCAAAATTCATGCCAGTCGCACGTTGAGATTTTCATGCTTTTTTATTCAGAACTTTTGCTACCCAAAAACTCATTTATTGCCTGATAGGTTTGCTTGCAGATGTCAGGATTAAGATTTTCCATATTAAGGTAAGCATGAATGACCTTGTCATAAGTGATGTGCTGCGTATCGACGCCAGCTTCGCTAAGTTTGGCAGCATAAGCGACACCTTCATCATATAAAGGATCAACCGCTGCATTGATAATAAGCGCGGGTGGCTGATGTGCCAGCTCATCTCGACTGGCAAACAGAGCAGATTTTGACTGTCTGTCCTCACTGTTTTGAAAGTTGTTTCGAAAGTACTGATCAAAGTACCAGCCGATACGCGCTTGACTGAGTAGATAACCATTGGCGTATTTCTCAATAGAGGGACAGCTCATAGTAAAGTCAACACTTGGATATATCAGTACTTGCGCGCTGATATCATTTATTACGCCTGACTCTATTATTCTAGGGTCGCGTAGCAGATTGGTGGCTAATGCACCGCCATGACTGTCTCCTGCTACTACTAGCTCATTCGTGCTAATGTGCCGGCGGGCGAGTAGTTTATTTAAGCCAAGCAAAGCAGTGCAAGCATCGTTTTGGGCGCAAGGGTAGGGGTTTTCTGGTGCAAGGCGATATTCTGGTGCAACAATAATGTGCCCTGTATGTTTCGCTAAACGGCATAAAATTTGATGATAAACAGAGACGCTACCTGCTGTACCACCGCCACCATGAAAGTACAGCATCACGGGTAGTGGTGTCTGCTCAGTCTGAACTATTGAAGCGTCAGGCAAGCTAGGATAAAAGAGGCGCACCGGTACATGATAAGCAGGCACGTCATAAGCATCGTTAGTTGACGCATCATATTCAATGATGTCATCGACTATTAGCGCCACATTTACGGCCTCGGTAACAAAGGTATGGGTTAAATTTGCTAGGCCATCTCTAGCATTGATGGCATTAGGGATACTACCTGTTTGCACAAAGGCAGGGAGCAGCTGTTCATTTAATACCTTTAGATAATTAGCAACAGCAGGTAATAAATCGACTTGGTTTTCAGCATCAGCTTTGTTGGATTTAATAGAGTCGTTCATCTTCATTCCTCTGAATTTATCAATATTAAAACGCGTTTAATAAATGACAAGTCGGTATTGTTAGTGGTTGCTGATAGCTAAAAACACATCAAACAGGCTTTAAGCTAAGCAGGGCGACCATCGACCATCACCGGACGACTGACCATCCAAGCAATCACAACGTTGATAATCATTAAAATTAACATAATAAGTAATGGTAAATCCCAATCGCCAGTCGCTTCATGTAGCCAACCAGTCCCTAATGGACCAAAAAACGCTATCAAATACCCAACGAATTGAGCCATGCCAGACAGCTCGCTAGATTGGTTGGTCGTATAAGTCCGTAGCGAGAACAACATCATACATAAGGTGAAAATCGCTGAGCAACCAATGCCCATTAAGCCTGACCATAACCATGCTAGGTCAGTAGATAAGTAGCTTACCCCTATGATACCAATGACGTTTAATACAGCGGCAAAGACTGCCAACGCTTGAATAGGGCGACCACGGTTTACCAGCCACGTTAAGCTTAAGATAGAAATAGGTGCCATAAATTGAAACACCGAACCCATTTGCCCCGCTTTAACGGCAGATAGTCCCTGACTCACCCAAATAGATGGCAAGAAACTGGCAACGGTATAAAACAATAAAGACTGCAAACCCATAAAGACTGCAATTTGCCAAGCAAAAGACGTGCGCCACATGGAGACCTCTGAAGATCCTAACTTAGGCAGCTCAACCGCTTGATGACTAGACGATCCTAGGCGCAGACGTAAAAACACCCAAAGCACAATGGCAAATATGCCTAAAAGCGACCAACCACCAAGCGCCCACTGCCAGCCTACCTGCTCAGATAGCGGTAATACGACTCCTGCTACTATGCCTGCCGACACCGTCATCGTTAAACTAAATAAACCAGTTATCAGTGGAATATGTTTCGGCGTACGCTGTTTAATAACGGGTGCCGCCAAAGTGTTAGCAAAGCCGATGGCCAACGTTAGTAATAATGTACCACTCAAAAAGCCAATCCACGTAGGAACCACGGAACGCAGCACCATACCAAAGGTGAGTAGTGCAACCATCACAATGAGCGTATTCTCAAGGCCAAAGCGCTTACCAATCGCTGGTGCGATAAGCGCGCCTACTGCAAAAGTCAGCATTGGCACTGCACCTAACCAACCAATCTCAGTCTCAGAAATGTTGAGCGCATCTTGTACTACTGGCGCAATAGAGCCAAGTGCAACGATCGGCGCCCGCATATTGGTGGCGAGTAAAATTATGGCACATAATACGAGCCAAAAAGTGAAGCGTGAGGAGGGCAGCTTAGACGCCGATGCAGTATCTAGATGAGACTTTGGTTGCAAATTAGAGGGGGTAGACATAGCAGCACGACTATTATTAGAATAAGAAAAAAGACACGTCATTGAGCAGCGCCGAAGAGTCGTCGCTTGCACATAACACCAAAGAAAACGCACCTAAAGGGTGACTAACATCGTGAACCAGAGCTTAAAAATACTTGCAGAATGCAAGACTGTGAGCTTATTACCCTGATAATCAGGATAAATACGATATGCGAGTAGTTAATTCAAAAAATTAATAATAAGCGATTTTTATATAAAATGACTCATCAAAGTCTGATGGCATAACTAAAAATAGCGTTAAATCATATTTATATGACCTAACGCTATTATAGGAACAAATGATGGGTAAATACTACCAGCGTATGGTAACCAGCTTTACACTATACCGATTTACCCAGTTGAGCCGCTTTTAGTGCATTCTCTTGTTGTTCTGCGACAATAGAATCGCATTTGTTGGGATCATTGCCACAAAACGAGCAGTTTTCATCACCCATTAATTTAGCAACACCGCCACAAGAGCCTCTAAGCGGCTTTTTTTTGACCATATAACCAATACCCATAAATACAAAAAACAGTATAAATACAGTAAAGGTAATAGCGAGCATAGGAAGCAGTTGGCTAAGCATAGAGGAAACCTCAAGTTTAGAAAATAGAGTTATCTTTAATGATAACTATCTAATAGTATAGCAAATTTTTACGCTTTGCGTTTGTTGTTAATACATTCTCAAAACACTACAACCAAAACTCAAGGCTGCTTATCAGCACGTAATGCTTGCATTGCAGAAGTCTGAACTACTTGCCAATCATCAATACTGTTTAGCGCATCATTATGCTCTACCCCATCAGCCAATACGACAAATAAGGCTGCTATATTTTGCTTTTCAGCAAGGCTTAACGCCTTTTCGTAAGGCATGGCAGTCAGTGCAGTTGCCCAAGCATCGGCAAGTGCAACTGAGTCAGCTGCTACTGTCACCGAAGGAGCACCACCAACAATAGGTTTACCCGTTGTAGGATCGATGGTATGACTATAGTGCTTACCATCAAATATGACGGAGTTGCGATAGTTACCAGAAGTTGCTATATGCATCTGATTATTGGTTTTTAGTGGTTGACGAATAGCCGTAATTGTTTGACGTTCGCTAACAGTACTGCCCTCAATAGGTGCATCAATGGCAATCTGCCACGGCTGCTGCTTATTGTTAACGCCAGAAGTCGCTATTTCTCCACCAATCTCAACCATATAGTTACGGATGTTGTAACGATCTTTGAGAACATCAGCAATGACGTCGACACCGTAACCTTTTGCTACTGCCGAAAAATCCAGACCAATGCCATCTTTGGTCTTATAGAGAGTTTGGTCTTGCTTGACGACGCTATCAAAATCTACCAATGCTTGGGCGGTTGCGATTTCAGTTGCACTTGGCGGACTCTGTAAGCGTTCGACAGTCATAGTACTACCAAACCCCCAAGTATTGATAAGCGGTATAACAGTCGGATCAAATGCTCCGCCAGACTGTGCATAGACTTGTCTTGAGATATCAAGTACGTGACTAAAGTCAGCATCGATTGTAATAGGTGTGTCTTTGCCTAACTGATTAAACTTGGATATAGTAGAATCAACTTGATAGGTCGACATACTGTCATTAATCTGCTGTAAACGCTGATCAATGGCAGCCTGAATATCTGCCTCGATTACCTCTTCTGGTAATTGATAGCTGATATGATAGCTGGTACCCATTGTTTCACCGATTAAATAGTTATAATCAGGCGACTGTTGACAGGCGGTTAGACCAACTATACTCAATGCTGATAACGCAAATAATATAGGATTACTTACCGTCTTTTGATCATTTTGAGACCGGGTAGCGAAAAGATATGTTTGAGGTTTTTCTTTATTAAACATTGTAAATTTATCCAACAGCAAAAATGGATGAAAAAAAAGAGCGCCACTGTTGACGCTCTTTTTTATGTCTTTCATATTGATCATCGAAATAAATATGAGTCAAAATAAAAAACTATTTGCTCAATTGATCATGGTCTTGGGCCAATTTAACCACCGAAATCATCAAGCATGATGTTTTCGTCTTCCACACCTAGGCTGTGTAGCATGTCGATAACCGCCGCGTTCATCATCGGTGGCCCGCACATATAATACTCACAGTCTTCTGGATTAGGATGGTCTTTTAGATATTCTTCTAGTAAGACATTATGGATAAAGCCTGTATAGCCGTCCCAGTTGTCTTCAGGAAGAGGATCCGATAAGGCAACATGCCATTCAAAGTTATCGAACTCTTCTTCTAACTGATCATAGTCTTCAACGTAGAACATCTCACGAATAGAACGTGCACCGTACCAAAAACTAATCTTACGATCAGAGTTCAAACGTTTAAGCTGATCGAAGATATGCGAGCGCATTGGTGCCATACCAGCACCGCCCCCAACAAAAATCATTTCAGCTTCAGTATCTTTGGCAAAGAATTCACCATAAGGACCTGATACGGTCACTTTATCGCCAGGCTTTAAGCTAAACGTCCAAGAAGACATTTTACCTGGTGGTATACCATCTGGACCACGTGGTGGTGGACTTGCGATACGAATGTTGAACTTGATGATACCTTTTTCGTCAGGGTAGTTGGCCATTGAATAAGCACGAATGACAGGTTCATCAACCTTTGACACATATTTGAAAATGCCAAACTTTTCCCAATCTTCTCTATATTCTTCAGCAACATCGAAGTCTTTATAATGTACTTCATGCGGTGGCGCTTCCAACTGTACATAACCACCAGCACGGAAGTTAACTTCTTCGCCTTCTGGAATTTTGAGTACTAGCTCTTTAATAAAGGTTGCAACGTTCTCATTAGAGACAACTTCACATTCCCACTTTTGCACATCAAAAAACTCAGGGTCAATCTCTATTTCCATGTCCTGCTTGACAGATACCTGACAAGCCAAGCGCATGTGATTGCGGATCTCGCCTTGAGTAAAATAGCCTTCTTCGGTGGGCAGAATAGAACCGCCACCTTCAATAACACGGCAGCGACATTGAGCACACGTACCACCACCACCACACGCAGAAGATAAAAATATACCTTCACTAGCAAGGGTTTGCAGTAGTTTTCCGCCTGCTGGAGTCACCACATCATTATCGGGATTATCATTGATATGAATAGTAACATCGCCTGAACTGACCAGTCTTGAGCGTGCTGCCAAAATAATGGCAACAAGACCCATGATGATCAAGGTAAACATAGCAACGCCACCAATCGCCGTAGCATAATCCATGATATGTATCCTTAATCTATGGGGTAGGGGTGCGGGTACATAAATTTGATACTGTACCCGAACACCTACCGAATAAATGAATTAAATATGTCAAATCGCTAAATAGATGTCTAAGCTTAGCGGTTTAAATGGACATGCCACCGAACGACATAAAGCCGAGCGACATAAGGCCAACCGTAATAAAGGTAATGCCAAGACCACGTAATGGTCCCGGAATATCTGAATACTTAAGCTTTTCACGAATACCTGCTAACGCAGTGATCGCAACTGCCCAACCAAAACCTGCACCGACCCCATATACCACTGATTCACTAAAGTTATAGTCACGCTCAACCATAAATAAGACGCCACCTAAGATCGCGCAGTTTACGGTAATGAGCGGTAAGAAGACACCAAGCGCGTTATATAGAGCTGGGACAAACTTGTCCAAAAACATCTCTAGAATCTGTACAGTCGCAGCAATAAGACCGATATAGCTTAGTAGACCTAAGAAACTAAGGTCGATATCGGGAAAGCCTGCCCATGCCAGCGCACCATTTTTTAGAATGAACTGGAACAAAAGGTTATTGAGTGGCACAGTAATCGCCATTACAACAATAACAGCGACTCCAAGGCCTATAGCGGTTGAGACTTTTTTGGACACGGCCAAAAAAGTACACATACCTAAGAAATAGGCGAGCGCCATATTCTCAATAAAGACTGAGGTTATAAATAAACTAATATAATGTCCCATTAGTGACCGCCTCCGTGTGCCATGCCTTTAGACTGTGGCTTCATTACAAATTCGGCTTCTTCAATTTGTTCTGGCTTCCAAAGACGAACGATGGCAATAAATAAACCAATAATGAAGAACGCTGATGGTGGCAACAACAATAGACCATTTGGTAGATACCAACCGCCATCAGTGACTGGTTGTAAGATAGTGATACCAAACCATGTACCTGAACCTAGTAATTCACGAATAGTCGCAACGAACAGTAATACGGCAGAGTAACCAAGACCATTACCGATACCATCTAAAAAGCTTGGTACTGGTGGATTGCTCATAGCAAAGGCCTCAGCACGGCCCATGACGATACAGTTGGTAATAATCAAACCAACGAACACCGATAAGCCTTTACTCACATCATAAGCGACAGCTTTTAGTACCTGATCGACCAAAATAACCAATGAAGCAATAATCGTCATCTGTACAATGATACGAATACTTGATGGGATTTGCTTACGAATAATTGAAATAAAGAAGCTGGAAAAAGCGGTTACCAATGTCAATGCCACACACATTACCAAGGCATTTGACATACTCGTCGTTACCGCTAACGCCGAACAGATACCTAATATCTGTAAGGCGATAGGGTTATTATCAAAAATAGGCGAGGTTAAAATACTTTTTGTGTCAGCCATGTTATGCCTCCTTGCCGTTTGCTACTGGTAGCGCTGCTGCCAGTTCGGTTGTAGGTTGAGCTGTCTGATTGTCTGGTTGTTTTGACTGACTTGCTTTTGTATCAGCGTTATCAATCGTTTGACCACTGTCTTTACGTAAGGTGTCTAGATAAGGTTTATACCCTTGCTCACCTAGCCAAAACTGAATCATATTGCTGACACCGCGGCTAGTTAGCGTTGCACCACTAATACCATCAACCCAGTTTTCTTTTGGATTGCCAGCTTTGGTAACACCTGTTGCTACTTCGCCACTATCGTCATACGAGTGAATGCCCTGCCATTTGGCACGCCATTCTGGCTCTTCAATACGAGCGCCCAATCCTGGCGTTTCTTTATGCTCATAAAAACTGATACCTTTAATAGTATTCATATCGCTTTCAAGCGTCAAGAAACCGTAGATAGTACCCCATAAGCCATAGCCTTGAATCGGTAGGACCACCATCTCAGGCTGACCTGCATCATCACTTTTAACATAGACCTTCGCATACTTAGGTTTACGACCAATACCAGCAGGATCGTTATCACCTAAGTCTTCACTCAATGCCTGATTTTTAGTTGCCTGACTGGCATCGTAAGCATTGCGATCTGGAATACCCGCATCGCTTAAGGCATTGTCGTCAAGATAGTTGCCTTCGTTTAGATCAACGATTTTTACTTCAAAATCCTTAAAGCGTTCGGCAACATCTTTAGCAGTATCAGACTCAGCATCATACATGCCAGCTGCTACTAGAATGTTTTTATTACGATCTAAGCGTGCATTTTCAACTTGTGATGGTTTGAGGCCGACCGCAACTGCTGAAACCAATACAGAACACACCAAGCATAGCGTTAATGCCACACTGATGGTTTTTGCATTATTACTTTTGGGCTTGGACATAACGAACCCTCCGAGCTGTTTGGCGTTTGATATTTGCTTGAGTCACAAAATAATCAAACAATGGAGCAAATAAGTTGGCAAATAAAATGGCGAGCATGATGCCTTCTGGGAAAGCTGGGTTAACTACTCGAATCAGCACTGTCATAAAGCCAATCAAAATACCATACGCCCAGCGGCCATTATTAGTATGTGCAGCTGAGACTGGATCGGTTGCCATAAAGACAGCACCGAAAGCAAAGCCACCAATTACTAAATGCCAATAAAATGGCAAGTTCATCATCAAGTTATCGTCAGAGCCAATCATATTGAAGATAAGAGACGTTGCAATCAGACCAACTACACAACCTGCCATAATGCGCCATGAGGCAATACGCGTCCACAGAAGCACCGCTGCACCCAGCAAAATAGCTAGTGTAGAGACTTCACCGACACTACCTTGGATATTACCAAAAAACGCATCACTCCACGTGATCGCCTGACCATATACGTTGGTAAAATCAGCTGGTGTCACACCAAGGGCAGCAAGACCTAGTGGCGTTGCACCTGAAAATCCATCAACCGCCGTCCACACTGAGTCACCTGATATATAGGCAGGATAGGCAAAGTAAAGAAAAGCACGACCAGATAAGGCAGGGTTCAAGAAGTTCTTACCGGTACCGCCGAACACTTCTTTTGCCACTACCACACCAAAGATGATACCTAAGGCCACTTGCCATAATGGAATATCAGGTGGCATGATTAGCGCATATAGCACAGAAGTGACAAAGAAGCCTTCGTTGACTTCATGCCCGCGCACCACGGCGAAGATGATCTCGCATAAGATACCGACAGCAAAGGTAACAATATAGATTGGTAAGAACTGCATCGCCCCATACACAAAGCAGGCCCAAATACTATCTGGATTGTAGCCTACCATACTAGTGATCATAGTGCGCCAGCCTTCAGGCTGTAACCCTAGTTGTGAGATAGCAGTCAGCGCTTGATGACCGACATTATACATACCCCAAAACATCGCTGGGAACGTACACATCCATACTGTAATCATAATACGCTTGAGGTCGATACCGTCACGTACGTGCGAAGAAGCGTAAGTCGTCGTACCTGGCTGACGTAAAAACGTATCAAACATCTCAAAAATAGCGTAATACTTTTCGTGTTTGCCACCCTTGGTAAAAGACGGCTCCATACGATCGAACATATTGTGTAAAAATTTCATCGTGGTTAGCCCTCCAGCTCAATGCGCGTTAAATTATCACGCAAGATATCACCAAATTCATATTTACCAGGAGATACGAAAGTGCATAATCCAACATCTTCTTCATCCAGTTCAAGCACGCCCAAATCAACCGCAGACACGATGTCTTCAACGATCAAAGCGCGTAACAACTGTGTGGGTAAGTAGTCTTGTGGCATAACCTCTTCATAAATCCCGATAGGCACCATCGCTCGCGGCGAACCATTACTTGTGGTAGTAAAGTTGTACTTTTTGCCACCGAAAAACTGCGAGATATAAATGGGAAGCTTAGAGAAGCGGTTTTTACCTGGACTAAAGAAGTGAAATGCTGGCCGTTCACGGCCTTCAGGTAATACACTAACTTGATTGTGGAAACGACCAAGATAAGCCACATTATCGAACAACTTACGTCCAGAAAGTACCGACCCTGAGATGATACGATTCTCGCCTGCCATCAATTGACCTTTTGTCAATGCGGTCATATCAGCACCGCGCTCAGTCGCAACCAAGTGTGGGTCCTTAACTGCAGGACCTGCAAGGCTTAACAGACGACGCGTATATAAGCGACCCGTCGTAAAGAGTTTACCAATCGCAATCACATCTTGATAACCGATCGTCCAGACAGTTACGCCGCGGCTGATGGGATGTAAAAAGTGAATATGCGTACCAGCAAGACCAGCTGGATGCTTGCCTGCAAAGCTATGATACTCAGTGACATTATTAGCCGCAGTCTTTGCAACTGGTGGCAGCTTAGCGTCACCATGATGACAGACAAAAGTTCTTGGGCTGAGTGTAGACAATACAGCCAGTCCGTCATTGAACGCTTGCAGCTCTTCATTAATCAGTAGCATTGGGTCGAACGCTAATGGATTAGTATCCATCGCGGTGACAAAGATAGCGTGCGGACGTGCACCGATTTCAGGAGCACGGCTATAGGGACGTGTGCGAAATGCAGTCCATTCACCAGACGCAAGCAATTGGGTTTCAACGGCTTCCGAGTCTAAGTCAGCAAGTTGCTGGGAGTCATAGCGCTGAAACTCTACTTCTTCACCGTTTGGGTCAACCTCAATGACAAGACTTTCAAAGACACGACGCTCGCCACGTTTAATGGCAATAACTTTACCAGCTGCAGGGGCCGTGTATATAACACCAACTCGTTTTTTGTCTTCAAAAACAGGTTGACCTTTAGCTACAACGTCACCTTCTGTGACGTTCATCGTAGGTTTCATGCCTACGTAATCGTAACCAATAAGTGCCACATGTGCTGGTCTGTGCTCTGATATCTCGCGGGAGGGCTCACCTGTGATGGGCAAATCCAAACCTTTCTTGATGGTAATCATAAGCGAAAACTTAGTCCATAGTCTAAAACGATACCAGACGTCCTGTTTGGTACGACAGCAGTATTCCAAAAGCATTATGACAGACCATCATGCAGCAGCAGCCTAGGGCGGAGCTGTGATTGAGTGCCTTAAACAGAACGCTTAAGTATTACTGCAAGTAAGAGTATTAACGCTGACCTTAGACTCCTTAACAACACGTTAACGTCTTATTCGAATTACCAAAGTGGCGACCGGCTACCAAGATGCATCATAAGTCTATCAAATAAAAGTAAACCTCTAAAACCAACTGCTTAGAGTGAGCACTTTAAAATATAGATGAACCTACAATACGTTTTATTGAAATTTATAACATTGTAATACTAGTATCATGTGATTGAGTCTAAAACAGAAAAAACTCTCAGACGCAATATATGATAAGTTGATTAAAAACAAACCGATTAACGGAGGAGGATACAATTTTAAATCATACCCATCTATCGAAAATCAGGCTGTCATATCTTTATAGTTATGTCCTATTATAGCCAAACACGATCAATCTATGTAAAAGCTCAATAGGCATTGCTAAGATATAGAAACAAATACAAATTTACCTAGGATTATACGCTAAATTAACCTAAAATTGCCAGTTAGTAATTGAATTTATCTAATTGTAGTACCTAATTTAGCGGTCGAAACTTATAGTTATCAATCATCAAAAATACTCAGACGACTATAATAGTTTTAACTTAAAATATAAACTAAAGTTGTTCTTAGAGACAAATATTTGGTTAAGTGCATACTTTATAGTATTTTCTTCCTAATTATCAATTATTGTTGTTTCTGTTGTACTTTCGCTATCCATAAAACGTTTTATAAGGAGTACTATATGTGTGCTGCGCCTGTAATTATCCCTGCTATCGATCTAAAAGATGGCAAATGTGTACGCTTAAAACAAGGTCGTATGGAGGATGATACCGTATTCTCTGACAATCCTGTGGCTGTAGCGGGTCGCTGGGTAAAAGAGGGAGCACGGCGTTTGCATCTGGTTGATCTCAATGGCGCATTTGATGGCGTACCAGTTCACAGGCAAGTGGTCAACGATATCGCCAAAGCCTACCCAAACTTGCCTATTCAATTGGGTGGCGGCGTACGTAATATGCACACCATTGAACAATATATCACAGCAGGTCTCACCTATATTATTATAGGAACCAAAGCGGTTGAAGAACCTGATTTTGTGACGGAGGCTTGCCGTGAGTTTGCCGGGCATATTATCGTTGGTATTGATGCTAAAGACGGTATGGTGGCCACTCATGGCTGGGCGAATGTCACGGACACCAAAGCGACCGAGCTTGCCCGCCGCTTTGCTGACGTCGGTGTATCATCCATCGTTTATACTGATATTGCTCGTGATGGTATGATGCAAGGGGTCAACGTCGATCAAACGGTCAACCTTGCACGTGAAGGCGGTTTGCCCGTTATAGCGTCGGGCGGTGTCACTGATATGCAAGATATCGAGCTATTAAAGCCTTATGGCGATTGTATTGAAGGGATTATTACAGGGCGGGCGATTTACGAGGGCACACTGGATCTTGGAGAGGCACAAAGCTATCTAGACAGTTAATAGTTTATACATAGGGTTGTCTGTATTGTCTACAAAGACTATGGTTGTTCATTACCTTCAACAAGGATACTTATGATAGCTATTTTTGACTATCTATCTTTACGCAGATACTTGCCAGTTATAGGTCAGCTGTTATTATTAATAAGTATCTTTTATGGCTCTCCTGTTCACGCGGCTAGCGAAGAGTTAACAAGCGTAGCAGCCGCAGCAGGCATAGATAACAGTACTTTACTAAATTTAGAGGCAGAGTCTGAGACAGAAGCGGAACGTGATACATCAGCACTCATAGATGCGCCGCCAGTCATTAGTGGGGAAAGTACCAATAATGCTCAAATTGAAACCACGCCCACTTTGCAAAAAGACAATGAGATCCGTCAACGTATTAACGGTATTTTCTCTGAGATTGATGGTTTACAAGCTGTCGATGTGAGCGTTACTCAAGGTGTCGTCACCTTAGGTGGAGAGACCCCTAATGAAAAAAAGGCGCAACAAGCGATCAATTTAACCAATCGTCTAACAGATGTAGTAACGGTTGAAGACAATATTAATCGAACGCTCGATGTGCAAGACAATGTGTCAACAGTATATCAAGGACTGAAGACTCAAGGTATAAACCTAATCAAAGCCACTCCATTGCTGTTAGTCGGTATTGTATTATTTGGCTTGGTGGCATGGTTTGGTAGCTGGCTATCTAAACGACAAAAAATGTGGCAGCGTCTTACTCCCAATCCTTTTGTAGCTGAGTTACTGGCGCAAACTATTAAAGTAATCTTTATCATCTTTGGTTTGATATTGGCCTTGAGCCTGATAGGTGCTGAGACCATCTTAGGTACGCTTCTTGGCGGGGCAGGGGTCATCGGTATCGCTGTTGGTTTCGCAGTCAAAGATACTATTGAGAACTATATAGCCTCTTTAATGCTCAGTATTCGCCAGCCATTTCGTGCCCGCGACCAAGTCGTAATCAATGGTCAAGAAGGTATCGTGGTGCGTCTGACCTCAAGAGCAACGATTTTAATGACGCTAGATGGTAATCAGCTGCGTATTCCTAACGCTGAAGTCTTCAAAGGTACGATTTTAAATTACACCAAAAACCCTGAGCGCCGTTTTACCTTCGAGCTGGGTGTAGATGCCAATGACGATCCACTCGCAGCGATTAAAGTCGGACTTGATGCGATATACAAATTAGACTTTGTGTTGGATGAGCCTAGAGCTATTGCTATCATAGCCAACGTTGGTGACTCTAATATTATTCTTGAATTTCAAGTATGGGTGGATCAGTCAGAAACTGATTTTGCAAAAGCCCGTAGTATTGCTATTCGTGAAACCAAACACGCTTTAGAAAACGAAGGTTTTAGCTTGCCTGAACCTATTTATCGTTTACGTTTCAACGATAAGTTGGAAACAGCCTTTGAGCATATGCAAGAGAGTAGAAGTAAAACAGGCTCTGAGATGACTGTCACACCGCTAACTTCTGGTGCAGAAAACCAGCAGACCAAAGATGACAAGGATAAACAGCAAGCAAAGGCGCGTGCAAAGCAAATTTTGGATGGGCGCGACAGCAAAGATGTATTTGATGCCCGTCCTGATGAAAAACTTATGCAAAAAGTTGAGCAGGAAATTGCAGAGAATTCTGATGAGACTGATCTATTGAATAACAATAGCCCACAAGAATAAGCTGTATGTATAAACGTAAAAAAGGCTAAAGATGACTTTAGCCTTTTTTGTTATTTTAGTATTTTGTCTAAACCTAGCTCTTTTTATTTGAACCTTTGCGGCTTCGGCCATTACTTTTCTTGGCGGCGCTTTTTTTCGTTTGATCTTTTTTTGTTTGATTCATCTCGCTAGCTTGTATCTTCGCTTTCAAGTCAAAATCAATCTGCAGCAGATCCATATTGACACCAGCAACTTGTACTTTGACCAAATCACCAAGACCAAACAAGGTGCCTTTATCTTTACCAATGAGCTGTTGTTGGTGCTCATCATAGACAAAGAAGTCATCACCAACGTTTGAGATATGAACCAGACCATCAATATATAGGTCAGTCAATGTCACAAATAAACCAAAGCTTGTGACGGTTGTAACGACACCATCAAACTCTTCACCAACATGATCTTTCATATAATGACATTTTAGCCAAGACTCTACAAAACGTGATGCCTTTTCAGCACGGCGCTCAGTATCTGAGGTTTGTGTGCCTGC
This sequence comes from Psychrobacter sp. 1Y4, assembly GCF_051847555.1. Taxonomy (NCBI): domain Bacteria; kingdom Pseudomonadati; phylum Pseudomonadota; class Gammaproteobacteria; order Moraxellales; family Moraxellaceae; genus Psychrobacter; species Psychrobacter sp. 1Y4. The sequence continues at coordinate 259,918 of NZ_JBPYDE010000005.1, forward strand.
GCCATCAAGAGAGAAATCCATAACAGGCTGTTTACTATTGGTTACCTTGGCTTTAATCGCACGATGTAACATCAGGTCCGGATAACGACGAATCGGTGAGGTAAAGTGACTATACTCATCATATGCCAGACCAAAGTGACCAATGTTATCGGGCGCATAGTTAGCCTGCATCATTGAGCGCAGCAGCATACTATGAATACTGATTGCATCTGGACGATCTTTTGTCGCTTCAATAATACGCTGATAGTCGGCCTGCGTTGGATTCTCTTCAGGGAAACTTAAACCAAAGTTCTTTGCATATTCGTGAATACGCATTGATTTTTCGCTGTCAGGATTGTCATGGTTACGGTATAAAACAGGCAACTCATTTTTTAGCGCAAAGTTTGCTGCACAAGTATTGGCAAGCAACATACACTCTTCAATAAGCTTATGAGCATCACCGCGAGTACGTGGTAAGATGTCCGCGATACCGCCTTCTTCGTTGAACTTTATATAAGTCTCAACGGTTTCAAACTCCATTGCATGACGATCTTCACGCTTTTTGATAAGCAACCCATACAATTGATGAAGCGTATCGACAGACTTTTTGACGTCTTTATTACCTGTTAAAGATTCAGGGACACTCTTATCTTTTGGATTAGCAAAATAATCATTTACCTGATTGTAGGTTAGACGTGCCTGTGAATGCATAACACCAGGATAAAACTCGTAACCTGTGATCTTGCCTGCACGTGATATTTTAATATCAGCAACCATACAGAGACGATCCACTGAAGGGTTTAACGAACATAAACCATTCGACAATACTTCAGGTAACATAGGAATCACACGGTGCGGAAAATAAACCGACGTGCCACGCTCATAGGCGTCTTGATCTAGTGGAGAGTTTGGTGTCACATAATGGCTGACATCAGCAATAGCGACCAACACTCGATAGTTCCCGCCTGAGCGTTTTTCAGCAAATACTGCATCATCGAAGTCACGCGCATCTTCACCATCAATAGTGATTAATGGTAGGTCACGTAAGTCCGTACGACCTTTAAAGTCCTTCTTACTAGGCTCTCTATAGTCATTGGCTTGTTTGAGCGCTTCTGCACTGAATTCAGAGGGTATATCGTAATTGAGTAGAGTAGTTTCAATGATAAGTTCACGGTCATTGTCGTCACTCAGCACCTCTGTAATCTTACCTGTAGCAAACTCGTGCTGATTGGGCCAGTCAATGACATCAACTTTCACCGGATCGCCTTGTTTGGCACCTACCGCTTGTATATTATCATCAGTGACGGTGATTGGTTGATGGTTGTTTGGGCTGCCAAGCTCAACACAATAACCATCTTCATCACGAGTAAGCGTACCAATAAACTGATTTTGATGACGTTCAGTCACATCAACGATACGACCTTCGGTACGACCACGGTTATCTGTTGTGGTGCCGACAGCATCGACCATGTCACCGTTAAATACCCAGCGCATTTGTTTTTCATGTAAAAACAAATCTGGCATATCTTCTAGTACCACAAAACCAAAGCCTTTTGGATGAGCAGATACCGTACCAGTAACCACATCTTGTTGCGTGACTGCACGAAAGCGATAAGGGCGTCCTTCACGATTTACTTGTCCATCACGAGCCATGGCTTTGAGACGATTGCCTAATGCGTCAAACTGGTCAGGATCATTGATGTCAAAAGCTTTTGCCAGCTGTTGATGTGTCGGTTCATCGTTTTCAGCGATCGTACGTAGTATCAGCTCACGACTAGGGATAGGATTGTCATATTTCTGTGCCTCACTTGAGGCGTTTGGATCATTCCAACTCATAAATTACCGTATCTATTTTTAAAATTATTAATAATGGCTATCTTAACACGAACGACGCTTTAATACCCGACGTCAATGAGGTTATATCTATTCGATAGCTGACTGTTTGGGTAGACTGTTTAATCAAATATCGATGTCAGTAGTACCAGATTGGTTTGCAATCTTTTTACTGTCTAACTCTTTTGATACTTCAATTACAGTCGTTTGATTAGATTTATCTAAATACTTTTGTGCTTTATCCACTTCACTCGTTAAGGTATTGACCGTTTGCTTCATGCTCTCTAAAGCTTCAACTTTATAATTACTAATCATATCCATCGTATCATAGACATTATTGAAGGCGTTTTGCAGTTTATCAAGCTCAATAGTACTACTGGTTGCTTGTTCATGAATTTCACCAGATTGACGTTTGAGCATCGCTGAGGTTGACTCAATCAAACTACTGGTCGTTTTGTTCAATGCCGTGATCTGATCTAAGACCAGTTTTTGATTGGTCATAGCTTGTGCAACCACGACGGCTGTCCGTAATGCAGAAATAGTCGTTGTAGTAGCGCGATCCACACCTTTAATAAGTTCCAAATTATTTTTACGAATGGTATCTAATGCCAAATAGCCTTGTACGTTAACAGCCAGCTGTGTCAAAAAGTCAGTGTTTTTTTGGCGTACGTAAAACAGCATCTCTTCTTTTATGATGCGGGCCTTTTCAGGGTCAGTCGCTTCTAAAGAATAGACTTTTTGCTCAAGCTGCTCATCAATCTTTTTGCCGACGTAGATATACTGGCGAATGGATTGCATCAAATCCCACATATTGACTTTTTCTTGCTCGATCATCGCATTGTCTTTGAGCAGCTCATCCTTACCATTATAAAGACTGGTCACCACCGCGTTAATATGCGACTGTGCGGATTCATATTGACGAAAATAATCTTGAACTTTATTGCCAAACGGTATGATGCCGAACAGCTTGCGCGAATTGGTCAACTCTTTTTTGCTTGGGTCCAAGTCTTCTACGATACCGCGTAATTCAGTCAATGATTTGGCAATTGGTGAATTATCAAATAGGCTATCATTGATACTCTTAGCAGGAAGTTCTAACATTCGGTTAGACACTTGAGCCGACTCACGAATCTCTTTAGTACCTAAGTTATGAATGGATTGTAAGTTTTCTTGAAAGTCAGGTCCATTTACTGGATTGGTAATGACATGATCTACAAAAGCATCGACTTTAGCATCAAGCTCTGGAATCTGACTTTTATCCAGCTTAACCATCTGATCCGCTTCGCTTTTTTCCACCTCTTTTACAGGGTCAGGTGGCGTCAAAGAGATACTTGGCGTATTCGTATTTTCTGGCGGTGTAAGTTCTTGCATAAGTGTTCCTGTCAATAAATGATAGATTAAAATGTTTGAATTATTCAATGATGTTAGGTAACGTTTAGTCTGCTAGTTCAAGCAAGTAGCATAATTGCTAAAGATCTATTAATTGACTTATGGTTATTAAATGATCATTAATAGGAAATACAAAGTAGATTTTAAGATTATCGTATAATCAGGAAGCCATGAAGATAGACTTTGTAAAACTATATGGTGGTTAGTATAGTAAAATTACAATGTGTAATAGTAAAAAACCATCAATATCCCGCAGCATATTGATGGTCAAAAACAAAGATAAGTAAATATGGCAAACTTATGCGTTTACGGTTCAGTTATTTTTTCTTAGTAGGGCCAAGCAACATACCCATTTGTCGGCCTTCCATCTTTGGATACTGCTCGACGTTAGAGATCTCAGCCGTATCTTCGATAATGCGCTCAAGTTGTTTACGACCAATATCTTGGTGCGCCATTTCACGTCCACGGAAACGAATGCTCACTTTAACCTTGTCTTGATCTTCTAAAAAGCTGACGATTTTTTTCAGTTTTACCTGATAATCAGCTTCTTCAGTACTCGGACGCAGCTTCATCTCTTTAAGCTGAGTTTGCTTTTGGTTCTTTTTAGCCTCTTTCGCTTTTTGCTTTTGATCATAGAGGAAATGCTTATAATCCATGATTTTGCATACTGGCGGCTTGGCATCGGGCACTAATTCAACTAAGTCTAGGTTTTCATCACGTGCCGCTTTCATCGCGGTATCGATATCGACCACGCCCATTTGTTCGCCGTCCTCTCTGACAAGACGAACTTCTTTAACACTGATATCTTCATTGGTGTTTAGACGGTTGGACTGTTTAATAGGTATTACTCCTGATCTGTTTTTTGATTCTGACGGCCTTTTTTGGCAACGGCAGTCTGTACTAAGGTAATAAATTCAGAGACAGTCATCACGCCTAAATTCTCACCTTCGCGAGTGCGGACGTTAACGCTGCCTGTTTCAACTTCTTTATCCCCTAATACTAGCATATAGGGAATACGTTCTAATGTTTTCTCTCGTATCTTAAATCCAATCTTTTCGTTACGCAAGTCACTAACCGCACGTAAACCTGCATTTTTTAGCTCACTAACGACATTTTCACAGCTTTCTGCCTGTTTATCGGTAATATTCATCACTGCCACTTGCTGCGGGGCTAGCCAAACCGGCATCCACCCAGCATAGTTTTCGATCAAAATACCTATAAAGCGCTCAAACGAGCCAAGAATAGCACGGTGCAACATAATAGGCACTTCACGCTCGTTTTGTTCATTGACGAATTCAGCGTCTAAGCGCTCAGGCATATTAGGATCGACTTGAATAGTACCGCACTGCCATACTCGTCCCAAGCTGTCTTTGAGACTAAACTCAATCTTCGGACCATAGAATGCACCTTCACCAGGCAGGTATTCCCAGTCGAGACCTGAGCTATCTAGTGCATCAGCGAGCGCTTTTTCAGCAAAATCCCAAGACTCTTCACTACCGACGCGTTTTTCTGGACGCGTTGAAAGTTTCATAATAATGTTATCAAAACCAAAGTCTTCATAGACAGCAAGAGTAAGCTTAATAAAGTCAGCCACTTCCTGCTGAATTTGCGCTTGTGTGCAGAAGATGTGTGCATCATCTTGAGTGAAACCGCGCACACGCATCAAACCATGTAGCGAACCTGACGGCTCATTACGGTGACATGAACCAAATTCTGCCATACGCAGTGGCAACTCGCGGTAAGATTTCAAACCTTGATTAAACACTTGTACATGACAAGGGCAGTTCATTGGTTTTACCGCATAATCACGATTTTCACTCGATGTGGTAAACATATTGGTTGCATAGTTACCCCAATGTCCAGAACGCTCCCACAAGCTGCGATCAACGATTTGCGGTGTTTTGATTTCTTCATAACCATTATCATATTGTACTTTACGCATATATTGTTCAAGTACTTGGTAAATCGTCCAACCATTGGCATGCCAAAATACCATACCCGGTGCTTGCTCTTGCATGTGGAATAGATTGAGTGCTTTACCAATCTTACGATGGTCACGCTTTTCAGCTTCCTCAATACGTTGAATGTAAGCTTTTAGATCTTTTTTATCAGACCATGCGGTACCGTAAATACGTTGTAGTTGCTCGTTCTTAGCATCACCGCGCCAATAAGCGCCACTCATCTTGGTTAATTTAAAGACCTTTAGGAAGCGGGTATTTGGCACGTGCGGGCCACGGCACATATCGACGTATTCTTGATGATGATAGAGACCGAAAGCTTCTTCGCCTGGCATATCATTGATTAGTTTAAGCTTATAATCTTCGCCGCGCTCTTCAAATATCTTGATTACTTCATCACGTGGCGTTATCTTCTTTATAACGTCGTAGTCTTGCTTAATCAGCTGCATCATACGCTTTTCTATCGCTTGCATATGCTCAGGTGTGAACGGTGTCTCACTATAGATATCATAATAAAAACCATCATCAATGACAGGACCGATAACCATCTTTACATCAGGATAAAGTTGTTTGACCGCATGACCGAGTAGATGCGCGCATGAATGACGAATAATATCGACACCATCAGCATCTCTTGGGGTAACAATCTCAACCTTTGCGTCATGAGCGATAGGATCAGAAGCATCAACTAAATGTCCATCTACACGTCCGGCGACTGTAGCCTTAGCAAGACCTGCCCCAATGCTTTTTGCCACTTCCATGACTGTAGTATTGCCTTCGAAGTCTTTTACGCTTCCATCGGGCAAAGTAATCGCTACCATAATCTGTTCACCTGTTTTAGGTCCGTTAGCAGTGATGATTGCAACTATCAATCATATGACCGTAAGACCAAATAAATTATATACGTTAGATGTGATACATCAAAAGAGACAGACATTACCCAAGACACTTAACATATCGGCGATCGTCTAAATGTTCATTCAATCTGCTATCTATATCAAGAGCACAATGATAATACTACATCGTTAAACACAGCCAAATGCTTCTTATATAGTGTTGATTAATCATGCAGGATAAGTAATGCCATAAAGGCGACTACTATAACAAAAACCATCTATAAACACTAGATAGCAAGGGATAACAACATATCTAGCATAGATATAGCTTTAAAAGAGCCGGCCAACTGCATCCAAGAATAATAGATATAGCTTTAAAAGAGCCGGCCAACTGCATCCAAGAATATAAGTCATCTCTACCCTTTAGTAGCAGCTTTTTAGTAGCAGCTTTTCGATCTAAGAGAATTAGTAAATAATATCTACTATATTATAAGCAGTATCTATATATAAGGACTACCTTCACTTATATCAATAAGGCAACCTTAAGCGTGAATAAGCAAAAAAGATGCTTAGAGACATTAAAATTAGCAAAAAGTAAGATTTCAACAAGAGTGATTCAACCAGTTTTGGAGAACTATCAACAGTTTTCATGTTGTATAAAAATAATAAAAGACTCTTACTTTTCTAACTTGTTGAAAAATATATATTATTTGAAACCCTTTATAATTAATTAAAAAACATCTATAAAAACAGTTGACACTGAATATAAAGTATCTATAATACGCCCCACAGCAAAGGAAGCGCAGCGAAACTAGTGGATATACTCACTATTAACGAGGCAGCTAACTTACTGAATTATTAGTAAATAAAAGCTTGACACTGTATCAATGAATGCTACAATAGATAGCTTACCAGTTAGAACGAATGTATTGTTTTAGTGATAATTGGTTATAGAATTTACAAACGCTTCAACTGGACGACAGTGAAGGGACATTATTTAAAAGCAAAACTAAAGAACAACTTGTGTGGATTTTTGCTGAGTTAGAATGCTAAAAATAAAGTTGGTTTTGACTTCTTTTCGGGGTCAGCACTAACTATAAAAATTATCATTTAATCAGCAAGAAAACTCAAAGTTAATTCATTACGAACATATACGAAGAGCGTAATTGCCAGATTAAATGAGCCAAGATTAGAAGTCATCTTACTATTTATAGTAAAGACTTCAAGCAAGATTAAACTGAAGAGTTTGATCATGGCTCAGATTGAACGCTGGCGGCAGGCTTAACACATGCAAGTCGAGCG